>JBIOZN010000406.1:0-6252 GCA_044871175.1 Acidimicrobiales bacterium
GGACCGAGAAACCCCCGAACCACAAGGCTTTCCGAGCCCAGCGAGGGGTCGAGGGCGAGATCTGCGCTTGATTCAGGCTTAATTGCTTGGCCCCGAGGCGGCCGGGGTAGGTTCGCTCCTGCGTGGCTGAGCCGGTCCGGGTCCTGATCAGCGGCATGGGAGGTGAGCACGGCACGCGCGTGGCCCAGCTGCTCGACGCCGCGCCCTGGGTGGACGAGCTCGTCGGATTCGACCTCGACCCGCCCCGGTCGCGTCTGCGCCGGGCCACGTTCCATCTCATCGATCCCACCGAGCGGGCGCGCGCCGCCGGCCTGGTCCGCTTCGTCGATCCCACCCACGTCGTGCACCTCGGGGTGTACGAGCCCTGGTCGCGCTCGACGCCCGCGCAGGCCGAGCGCCGCAACGCGCTGTCGGCGCTGCACGTGCTCGGCGCGGCCGCCGAGGGACGCTCGCTGCGGGCGATCGTCGTGCGCAGCGGGCTGGAGGTGTACGGCCGGGGCCGGCACACCCCGCTGTGTCCCGACGAGACCGTGCCCCTGCGTCCGACGTCGCCCTTCGGTCGCCAGCTGGTGGCGATCGAGGAGGCCGCCCTGGCCGCCGGCCGGGACGCCGAGGTGCCCGTGACACGGCTGCGGTTCGCTTCGGTGATCGGCGCCCACGTGCCCAACCCGCTCGGACGCCTGCTGCGGTTGTCGGCCGTGCCGGTGAGCGCGCTGGCCGACCCCCCGTTCACGCTCTGCCATCTGGAGGACGCCGCCCAAACGGTCGTGTCGGCGGTGCAGAGCGGCGTCGACGTGGCCCTCAACGTGGCCGGACCCGGCGCGGTCACGCCCGTGCAGGCGGTGCGCATGGGTCGTCGCGTGCCCCTGCCCGTGGCCGGCCCAGCCTGGATGCTGACGCGGGCGCTCACCCAGCTCCTGGGCGCCCCGGTGCCCGACCACGTGGTCGAGCTGTTGCGCCGCGGCCGTGGGGCCGACACGAGCCTGGCCCGCGAGGTGCTCGAGCAGCCCCCGGTGCTGAGCGTCGAAGCGGTGGTCCGGCAGGTCTACGACTGGGAGACCGTGCGCCACGGCCTGGCCCGGGCCGAAGCATGAGCGCGCGCCGCGAGCGTCAGCGACACGTGATGGTGCAGGAGTGAGCGCATCCGTCAAGCCCGAGCGCCCGCCCCCGGCGTCGTCGCCCGACCTGGCGCGCACCGCCGTCCAGGCCGTCGGGCAGGCGCTCGGCGGCACCGGCACGGTCGACCCGTGGGGGCTCGACCCGGTGCTGTTCGACCTGTGGGCCGGGGCCGCCCGGGTGGGATGCGTCCTCGAGGTGGACGGCGGCCAGCACCTGCCCGCCGGGCCCTTTCTCATCGTGGTCAACCGCCGATGGGGCGACGCCGTGGGCGCGGCGCTGGCGGCGGCCGTGCAGGACGTCAGCGGACGGCGCCTCCGGTGGGCCGGGCTGGCCGACGTGGCCCCGATCGCGACGATCGCCCGCCGCCTGGGAGGTGTCCTGGCCGAGGCCGCCGAGGTGGCCACGCTGCTGCGGTCCGGAGCCGCCGTCGCCTCCGTCGCCCGCCGGGGACGCCCTCGGGGGCGGGTGGGGCTGGTCGATGCCGGCCTCGTACGGGCGGCGGTCCACCTGGACGCGCCCGTGGTGCCGGTGGCGATGTACGGCCGGCTCGCGCGGCGCTGGATCGTCCACATCGGGCGGCCGCTCGACCCGCCCCGACATCGCAATCCCCTCGCCGTCACCGAGCATGCCGAGCGCGTACGCGGCGAGGTGCAGGACCTGCTGGACGACTAGCCATGACGGGTCACCAGCACCAGTACGAGCAGGACGGCGCCGAGCAGCGGGAGGCGCCGGCGGGCTCCGACGCCCACCCGGCGCCCGCTCCGACCGCGCCGGCCGAACGTCCCCTCGTCGCGCGGGCCGACGTGCTCACGTTCGCCGCGACCTATTTCGTGGTCGGGGTGACGGTCGCCCTCATCTGCACCACCGCCGGCATGGCGCCCTGGCTGGTCGCCGTGGCCGCCGTCACCATGTACTCGGCGACGTCCCAGCTCGCCCTCGTCGCGGTGATCACCAGTGGGGGCGCGACGCTGGCGGGCCTGGCCAGCGCGCTGCTCGTCAGCGCGCGCTTCGGGGTGCTGGCCGCCGCCATCGCGCCCCGGCTGCGCCGCGGTGCCGTGCGGCGCGGGGTCGCCGCCCACATGGTGGTGGACCCCAGTGTCGCCCTCGCCTTGGCCCAGCCCGACGACGATGCCGCCGAGTGGGTGTTCTGGCGGGTGGGAATCAACCTGGGCGTGGCGTGGCTGATCGGTGTCGTCGTCGGGGTGGTAGTCGGTCCCCATATCGGTGACCCGCACCGGTACGGGCTCGATGCCGTCTTCCCGGCCTCCCTCGTCGCCATCCTGGCCGCGTCGCTGCGCGCCGGGGGGCGCATCATGCTCGCCGTCGCGTTGGTCGCCGGGGCGATCACGCTCACCCTCACCCCGCTGGTGCCCGCCGGCATCCCCGTCCTGGCGGCCGTGCTCGCCAGCGGCCTCGTGCTCGCCTCCCCGACGCCGGTGGGGGCGGGGCGGTGAGCGACGGGTTGGGGTGGCCGGTCATCGCGGTGCTGTCGGTCGGCATCTACGCCGAGCGGGCGGCGGGCATGTTCGTGCTGGGGCCGGCGTTGCGCTCGGAGCGAGCGATGCGCGTCCTCGCCGCCGTGCCCGTGGCCGTAATCGCCGCCGTGGTCGCGTTGCAGACCTTCACGGTGGGCGACCGCCTCGCGGTCGACGCCCGCGTTCCCGGGGTCGTCGCCGCCGCCCTGGCGGTGTGGGGGCGGGCTCCGCTGGCGGTCGCCGTGGTCCTCGCCGCCGTCGTCACCGCCACCGTGCGAGCCCTCGGATGGGCGGCATGAGGCTCGGTACGGTGGCCGCCGGCTACGCCACGGCGCGCACGGGGAACCGGCTGTGGTACGAGGCGCTGGGTCGCAAGCGGGCCGAGCCGCTGCTGTTGTTGCAGGGCCTCGGGGCCGATCGCAACGGCTGGATGTTGCAGCGCTACTTCTTTCCCAGCACCGGCGCGTGGCGCACGATCGTCGTCGACAATCGCGGGGTCGGCCGCAGCGACAAGCCCTACGGGCCGTACTCGCTGCTGGAGATGGCCGACGAGGCCGTCGCCGTGCTCGACCGCCTGGGGATCGAGGAGGCCCACGTCATGGGCGCCTCCATGGGGGGCGCGCTGGCCCAGCTGGTGGCTCTGCGCCATCCCGATCGCGTGCGTTCGCTGGTGCTCGCGTGTACTGCGTGCCACAACCCGGTGTGGCGGGAGGAGCTGCTGCTCGAGTGGCGGGCGATCGCCACCGAACGAGGCATGGCCGAGCTCACCCGGCGGATGATGCGCTGGGTGATGGCGCCCCGGTCGCTGCGGCGCTACGGGGCCTGGCTGGGGATCCTGGGGCCGGTGGCCATGGGCTGTCCGACCCATGCCTTCATCGCCCAGGTGGACGCCATCCTCGACGCCGACCACGCCGGGGCGGCCGCCGCCCTGCCCGGGATCAGCGTGCCCACCCTCGTGATCGTCGGCGGGCAGGACATCCTCACGCCTCGCGCCGACAGCGAGGAGCTCGCCGACCGCATCCCGGGCGCCGAGCTCGTGGTGATCTCCGGTGCCGCCCACGGCCTCATGATCGAGCACGCCAACGCGTTCAACGCCGAGGTGCTCGCGTTCTTGAGCCGGATCGCCGGCCACCAGCAGGCCGCCTAGCCGCGCCCCCGATTGGGTTTGCACCGTGAAGGCCCATAGTGGGCGCTCAGGGTGCAAACCGAGGTCGTTCAGGCGACGGCGTCGACCAGCGCGTAGGGGGCAGCCACGAGGGCGTCGACCACACGGGAGGACCCCAGGGGCGCCACGGCCGAAGCGGCCTCGTCGGCCCAGCGCCGGGCGGCGGCGACGGCGGCCAGTACGCCGGGGCCGGCGCGCACGATGGCGAGTGCCTTGTCGAGCTCGGCCCCCTCCAGCGGCTTGCCCAGCAGGTCGGCCAGCTCTTCGGCGCCCACGCCGCCGGCCGCCAGCGTGGCGATGACGGGCAGGGTGTACACGCCCTCCACCAGGTCGTGGCCGGCGGGCTTGCCCAGCTGCTCCTCGGTGGCGGTGAGGTCGAGCACGTCGTCGACCATCTGGAACACCATCCCGTACCCGTACCCGTAGCGCGTGAGGGCGTCGACGGCCGGCCGTTCGAGCCCCCCCACGATGCCCCCGATGCGGGCGGCCGCGCTGAACAGGGCGGCCGTCTTGCCGCCGATGGAGGCCTCGTAGGCCTCGGGGGCCCGGCCGGCGTCGTAGGTGGTGCGCAGCTCGCTGATCTGGCCCTCGCACAGGCGCCCGATGGTGCGCGCCAGCAGCGCAGCCACCTCCACGCCCAGGGCGGCGGCGATCTCCGACGCCCGGGCCAGCAGGAAGTCGCCGGCCAGGACGGCCCGCAGGTTGCCCCACCGGGCGTTCACCGAGGGCACCGTGCGGCGGACCTCGGCCTCGTCGATCACGTCGTCGTGGTAGAGCGAGCCCAGGTGGACGAGCTCGGCGGCCACCCCGCCGCGCACGACGTCGTCGCTCGCCTCGGGGTGGACAGTGCGGGCCGCCACCGTGGCCAGGAGGGGCCGCACCCGCTTGCCGCCGGCCAGGATGAGATGGCTGGCGATGTCGGTGAGATAGGCGTCGTCCGTGCGCACCGAGTCGCGCAAGGACGCCTCGACCCGTTCGAGATCACCGGTCGCGCCGGGCAGCGCCAGCAGGGGGGAGCCGTTGGCCGGGGCCACGACGACCCACGCTAGGCCAGGTGACCCATGGTCGCGGCACCCGTCGGCATCGCACCATGACCACCCACGGGGAGCAGCACCGTGGCCGCCCCCCACGGCCCTTCACGGGGTGGGTTCGCGCACCCCCTGGTTAGACTCCTTCCACTGGGTCCCGAACGCACCACTGCAAAGGCGGTCCCCCCTTGTTCGAACGCTTCACCGACCGGGCACGCAGGGTCGTCGTCCTCGCTCAGGAGGAGGCGCGGCTGCTCAACCACAACTACATCGGCACCGAGCACATCCTGCTCGGGCTGATCCACGAGGGTGAGGGCGTCGCCGCCAAGGCCCTCGAGTCGCTCGGCATCTCGCTCGAGGCGGTGCGCAGCCAGGTCGAGGAGATCATCGGGCAGGGCGGCTCGTCGCCGTCGGGCCACATCCCGTTCACGCCGCGCGCCAAGAAGGTGCTCGAGCTGTCGCTCCGGGAGGCCCTGCAGCTGGGCCACAACTACATCGGCACCGAGCACATCCTCCTCGGGCTCATCCGTGAGGGCGAAGGGGTGGCCGCCCAGGTACTGGTGAAGCTGGGGGCCGACCTGTCGCGCGTGCGCCAGCAGGTCATCCAGCTGCTGTCGGGCTACCAGGGGCCCCAGAAGAGCGGCGAGGCCACCGGTGCAGGCGCGGCGGCGGGCAGCAGCAGCGGGCCCAGCGAGTCGGGCAGCGGCCAGGGCGGTTCGCTTGTGCTCGACCAGTTCGGGCGCAACCTCACCGTGCTGGCCCGGGAGAAGAAGCTCGACCCCGTCATCGGGCGCACCCGGGAGATGGAGCGCCTCATGCAGGTGCTCTCCCGGCGCACCAAGAACAACCCCGTGCTCATCGGCGAGCCCGGCGTGGGCAAGACCGCCATCGTCGAGGGCCTGGCCCAGAAGATCGTGGCCAACGACGTGCCCGACACCATCCGGGCCAAGCAGCTCTACACCCTCGACCTCGGTGCCCTCGTGGCCGGCTCCCGCTACCGGGGCGACTTCGAAGAGCGCCTCAAGAAGGTGCTCAAGGAGATCCGCACGCGCGGCGACATCATCCTGTTCATCGATGAGATCCACACGTTGGTGGGCGCCGGCGCGGCCGAGGGGGCCATCGACGCAGCGTCGATCCTCAAGCCCATGCTGGCCCGGGGCGAGCTGCAGACCATCGGGGCCACCACCCTCGACGAGTATCGCAAGCACCTCGAGAAGGACGCCGCCCTCGAACGGCGCTTCCAGCCCATCAAGGTCGACGAGCCCACGGTCACCCACACCATCGAGATCCTGAAGGGCCTGCGCGACCGCTACGAGGCCCACCACCGGGTCACGATCACGGATCAGGCGCTGGTGGCGTCGGCCAACCTGGCCGACCGCTACATCGCCGACCGCCACCTGCCCGACAAGGCCATCGACCTCATCGACGAGGCCGGCAGCCGCCTGCGCATCAAGCGCATGCAGAC
>JBIOZN010000407.1:0-3569 GCA_044871175.1 Acidimicrobiales bacterium
GGGCCGACCAGCCCGACAGGCTGCCGGTGAGGTGGACGCCGATGACCTTGGGCCAGCGCACGTTGAACGGGAAGCCGGTCATGACGTCGACGGCGTCGGCGCCGCCCACGCCGATGGCCACCATGCCCAGTCCGCCGGCGTTGGGCGTGTGGCTGTCGGTGCCGATCATCATCCCGCCGGGAAAGGCGTAGTTCTCGAGCACGACCTGGTGGATGATGCCCGAGCCCGGCTTCCAGAAGCCGAGCCCGTACTTCTCCGACACCGTGCGGAGGAACTCGTACACCTCGGAGTTGATGTCGAGGGCGAACTTCAAGTCGATGTCGGCGCCCGCCTTGGCCTGGATGAGGTGGTCGCAGTGCACGGTGCTGGGCACGGCCACCTGGGGAAGGCCGGCGGTCGTGAACTGCAGCAGCGCCATCTGGGCGGTGGCGTCCTGCATGGCCACGCGGTCGGGGTGGAAGTCGACATAGCTGCGACCCCGCTCGAGCTCGGCGCCGTCGGGGTCGCCGAGGTGGTTGACGAGGACCTTCTCGGTGAAGGTGAGCGGGCGAGCGAGGCGGCGGCGGGCCGTCGCCACCCGATCCGCCAAGGTGGCGTAGACCCCTTCGACGAGCTCGATGGGCGTGCTTGCGGTGACGGCCATGGCCGGCTCCTTCCCCTTCGTTCGTTGCCCTTGCGTACCGCTCGTGTTGTAGACAAGTCTAAGACAAGTGCGCTCGATTCGCTACCGGGACATCGCCACCGACCTGCGAGCCCGCATCGACGCCGGCGAGCTGCAGCCCGGCGGCCTCCTCCCCAGCGAGGCCGAGCTGTCCGCACGCTACGACGCCAGCCGCGTGACCGTGCGCAGGGCGCTCGACCGGCTGCGGGACGAGGGTTGGGTGGAGAGCCGCCAGGGGTTCGGCTGGATGGTGGCGGCCGACCCGCTGCGCCAGGACCTGGGACGCCTGGCCACCATCGAGGCCCAGCTGGAGGCGGTGGGACTGCACCCCGAACGGCGGGTGGTGGGTTTCGCCTTCGAGCGGGCCCCCGCCGGGGTGGCCGAGGTCCTCGGGGTCGACCAGGTGCTACGCGTCGACCGGGTGAACCTGGCCGATGGCGCGCCCTTTGCCCGGGTGACGGTGTGGTGCCCGGCCGAGCTGGCCGCCGAGCTGTCCCGGGCCGATGTCGAGCGCACCTCGTTCTACGAGCTGCTCGGCCTGACCCTCGGCGGCGCCCGCCAGACCATCGCCGCCGCCGCCTCGGCCGCCGACGCCCGCCGGCTGCAGGTCCCCGAGGGGTCTCCGGTGCTGCGTTGCCAGCGGGTCACCACCGACACCGGCGGCCGCCCCGTGCTGGTGAGCGAGCACGTCGTCCCCGGCCACCGCACCGAGTTCGTCGTCGACCTGCCCAGCCCCCACCGCTCCATCGCCCCCACCGGCCTGCGCCTCGTCCGTTGAGGGATCCGCCCTCACGGAGAACCGCGGCTCACCAGGTGTCCCAGTGGGCGACCTGTTCGGGGGGGATGCGGGGCGCGGGCTTGAAGTCGGTGCCCTTGGTGTAGGCAATAGGGAACAGGCCGGCCTGGCTGTAGCGGTTGTGGGGGATGCCCAGCAGCTCGGCCGCCTTCTGCTCGCCGCCGTTGGGCAGGTGGAGCGTGGTCCACGCCGACCCCAGCCCCCGCTCGCGCAGGGCCAGCATGAAGCTCCACACCGCCGGCAGGAGCGACCCCCACGCGCTGGCGCTCTGCATGCTCGACACGCCGTCGAGGCGACCCTCGATGAGCGGGATGAGCAGCACCGGGGCCTCGTGCATGTGGTCGCGCAGGTAGGTGGCCGAGTCGATGACCCGCTCGCGGCGCTCGGCCCGGGTGTCGTCGTCGGCGTACTTGGGCGGCGGCATCTGCCGGTAGGCGTCGAAGTTGGGCCCGTAGATGTCGGCCAGCGCCTTGCGCTTGCCCGCGTCGGTGACGAAGACGAACTGCCACCCCTGCCGGTTCGAGCCCGTGGGCGCCTGCAGGGCGATGGCGAGGCACTCGAGCAGCACCTCCCGTTCCACCGGGCGATCGAAGTCGAGGCGCTTGCGCACGGACCGGGTCGTGGTGAGGACCTCGTCGGCGGTGAGGTTCAGGTGCTGGGCCACGGGCGCATCGTCGCGCGTGGCGCGTGGCGCAGGCGCGAGACTCCGCCCTATGAGCGACCGTGTGCGCTGCACCATCGAGGCGGGCGTGGCCGACGTCCGGCTCAACCGGCCCGACAAGATGAACGCCCTCGACCCGGACATGTTCTCGGCGCTGGTGGAGGTGGGCGAGGCGCTGCGGGCCGATCCGAGCGTGCGCGCCATCGTGCTGTCGGGACAGGGCCGGGCGTTCTGTGCCGGTCTCGACTTCGGCTCCTTCCAGGCCATGGCCGACCGCGCCGCCGACGGTTCCGGTTTCGGGAGCGACCTGGCCGATCGTCCCGCCGGGCGCATCACCAACGCCGGCCAGCAGGCGGCCTACACCTGGTTCGAGCAGCCCGCGCCGGTGATCGCCGCGGTGCACGGTGCCTGCCTGGGCGGCGGCTTCCAGATCGCCCTGGCCTGCGACCTGCGCATCGTGGCGCCCGACGTGAAGATGAGCGTGCTCGAGGTGCGCTGGGGACTGACGCCCGACATGACCGGCACCCAGCTGTTGCCGCGCGTCGCCGGGCTCGACGTGGCCAAGGAGCTCACCTTCACCGGCCGCATGGTCGGCGGCGAGGAGGCCGTGCGTCTCGGCGTGGCCACGCGTGTGGCCGCCGACCCGCGGGCCGACGCCCTTGCCCTGGCCGCCGAGATCGCGTCCAAGAACCCGGCGGCCGTGCGCGGGGCCAAGTCCCTGTTGAACCTGGCCGGCGCCATCCCGCTGGAGGAGGGCTTCAAGGCCGAGGAGCGCACGATCCGGGCCCTCATCGGCACCCCCAACCAGGTGGAGGCGGTCACCGCGTACTTCGAGCAGCGGGCTCCGGTCTTCACCGACTAGGGGCGGCCGCGCCGCTGGCCGGCGGCGACGCGTCCGTGGAGCCCGGCGCCTCCGTGGTCGGCCCCGTCGAGGCCGTGGTGGGGGGATCGGTGGCCGGCGGGTCGGTGCGGCGGGGGATCGTGCCCGTCGTGGGTGTGCCCTGGGTGGCCGTGGTGCGCGTCGTGCGGGTGGTGCGCGTCGTTCCCCCGTTGCCCCCGGTGCCGGTGGTGGTCGCCGTCGCCGTCGTGCGGGTGGTGCGGGTCGTCCCCGCGGTGCTCGCGGTGCTCGCCGTGCTCGACCGGGTGGTGCCGTTCGGGCGCGACGGCGCCGCCGTGATCTCGGGCAGCGTGGTGGCCGCCGGCACCGTCGTGGCGATCACCACCGTCGTGGGCGCCGGAGCCGTGGGTGGCAGCGTGGCCGGCAGCGACGTGTCCGGCGCCACCGTGGTGGGCAGGGTGGGCAGCAACGACGGGTCGGTGTCGAGCTGGTCACCCTTGTCGCGATTGGCCAGGGCGATGCCGCCGAGGGCGACGATCCCCACGAGCACGACGGCCACGATCCATGCGACCGTGCGGGAGGTACGGGCCTCGACGGGCATGGCCGCCACCGG
>JBIOZN010000408.1:0-4044 GCA_044871175.1 Acidimicrobiales bacterium
TCCGCGTACCAGGTGTGGCAGAGCCTCGTCGGCATCGCGTCCGGCGGGCTGACCGGCGTCGGCATCGGCGCCAGCAAGGCCAAGTGGGGCTTCCTGCCCGAGGCCCACACCGACTTCATCTTCGCCATCATCGCCGAAGAGCTGGGCGCCATCGGGGCCGCCATGGTGTGCTGCCTGTTCGTGCTGCTGGCCCTGTTCGGCGCCCGGGTCGCCCTGCGCTGCCCCGACCGCTTCGGCACCCTGCTGGCCGGCGGCGTCACCGCTTGGATCTCGGTGCAGGCCCTGATCAACATCGGGGGGGCCACCCACCTGGTGCCCCTCACCGGGCTGACGCTGCCGTTCGTGTCGTTCGGCAGCTCGTCGCTCATGGTCACCATGGCGGCCGCCGGCCTGCTGGCCAACGTGGCCCGGAGCACCCCGTGAACGCCGGCCGCCGCCCGGCCCGGCCCCGCGCCGAGACCGACTGGGCCTTGGCGGTTCGCCGGCCGTGAGCGGCCGCGCTTCGGCGGTGCGCTTCGTCGTGGCCGGCGGGGGCACCGCCGGCCACGTGCTCCCGGCCCTCGCCATCGCCGACGCCCTCCTGGCACGTGGCCACCCGCCCGCCACGGTCCACTTCGTCGGGGCCCGCCGCGGGATGGAAGCCCACCTCGTCCCGGCGCGCGGCTACCCCGGCACCTGGCTCGAGGTGCGGGGCATCCAGCGCTCGCTGACGCCCGCCAACCTGCTGGCCGCCGCCCGCTTCGTGCCCGCCATCGCCCGCGGCGTCCGTCTGTTGCGGGCCCTGCGCCCCGCCGCCGTGGTGTCCGTGGGTGGGTACGCCAGCCTGCCGGCGGTGGCCGCCGGCCGCCTGCTCGGCATCCCCATCGTGGCCGTCAGCTACGACGTCGTCCCCGGGCGGGCCAGCCTGGTGGCCGCCCGCCTGGCCACCGCCACCGCCGTCGCCTTCCCGGGCTCGCGCCTGTCCCGGGCGGTGCTCACCGGCGCGCCGCTGCGGCCCGAGATCGCCGGGCTCGACCGCGCCGCCCAGCGGGCGCGCGCCCGGGAGGCGTTGCATCTGCCGCTCGACCGCTTCGTCGTCCTCGTCGTGGGCGGCTCACTCGGTTCAGGAGTGCTCAACGACGTCGTCGCCGACCTGGTCGCCGCACGCCACGCCGACCGGGGCCTGGCCGTACGCCATGTCGTCGGGGAGCGCAACGCCCGGCGGGGCCTGCCCCGACGGCGGGACGGCTGGGAGGGCATCGTGTACGCCGCCGTGGCCTACGAACCGAGGATGGACCTCGCCTACGCGGCCGCCGACGTCGTCGTCGCGCGGGCCGGGGCCACCACGGTGGCCGAGCTGGGCGCCGTCGGCGCCCCTTCGGTGCTGGTGCCATGGAAGCTGGCCGCCGAGGACCACCAAACGGCCAACGCCCGCGTGCTGGGCGACGCCGGAGCCGCCGTCGTTCTCGCCGAGGACGACCTCACAGCCGCGCGTCTGGCCGCCGAGCTCGACGCCCTCCGCCACGACCCGGAGCGGTTGGCCGCCATGGGTGCCGCCGCCTCCGCCACCGGACGGCGCGACGGTGCCGCCCGCATCGCCGAACTGGTCGAACACGTGGCCGAGGGCGCCGCGCCCGCCGCGCCCGCCCGGCCGGCGGCCACCGCGGGAGCGCGATGACCGCGACCACCGTCGACCTCGCCGTGCCCGGGCGCTACCACATCGTCGGGGTCGGCGGCCCCGGGATGAGCTCGTATGCCCTCGTGCTGGCCGAGATGGGCCACACCGTCTCGGGCAGCGACCAGCGCGCCTCGCCCGTGCTCGACCGGCTGGCCGCTTCGGGGGTCACCGTGTACGTCGGGCACGACGGGCACCACGTGCGGGGCGTGGACGCCGTCGCCGTGTCCACCGCCATCCCCGCTGACAACCTCGAAGTCGTCGCCGCCCGCCGCCTCGGGATCCCCCTCCTGCGCCGGGCCGAGCTGCTGGCCGCCATCTGCGCCCAGGCCCGGGCCATCGGCGTGGCCGGCGCGCACGGCAAGACCACCACCACCGCCATGCTCGCCGCCATCGCCACCGAGGCCGGGCTCGACCCGAGCTTCGTCATCGGAGGCGAGCTCACCGCGCTCGGGCGGGGCGCCCACTGGAGCGGCGGGGAGTTGCTCCTGGTCGAGGCGGACGAAAGCGACAAGACCTTCCTCGACCTGCCGCTGGCAGGCACGGTGGTCACCAACGTCGAACCCGACTTCCTCCACGTGTACGGCACCTTCCACGACCTCGTTGCCGCCTTCGACGTCTATCTCGGCGCCATGTCGGGCCCGCGCGTGCTCTGCGTCGACGACCCCGTGACCGCCGACCTCGCTCGCCGCCATGCGGGCACGACGTACGGGTGCACGCCGGGCGCCGACGTGCGGGCCATGGATGTCGTGGCCGCTGGCCGGGGCATGCGCTTCGCCGTGGAGCGGCGCGGTGAGCGCCTGGGCGAGATCGAGCTGCCCCTGCGGGGCGAGCACAACGTGCTCAACGCCACCGGCGCGCTGGCCATGGGCCTCGAACTGGGCGCCTCGTTCGAGGCCGCCCGGCAGGCGCTGGTCGAGTTCGGCGGGGTGCACCGGCGCTTCGAGCTGCGGGGCGGCTGGGACGACGTGACCCTGGTCGACGACTACGCCCACCTGCCGGCCGAGATCGACGCCGTGCTGGGCGCCGCTCGGGCCGGGGGCGACGGTTGGCGGCGCATCGTCGCCGTCTTCCAGCCCAACCGGTACCGGCGCATGGCCGTGCTGTCGCCCAGCTACGCCGACGCCTTCCGGCACGCCGACGTGGCCGTGATCACCGAGATCTATCCCTCCGGGGATGCGCCGCTACCCGGTGTCACCGGCAAGCTCGTCGTCGACGCCGTGCTCGACGCCCATCCGTGGGCTCGTGTGGCCTGGCTGCCTCGCCGCGACGATGTGATCGCCTACCTGGAACGCGAGCTGCGGGCGGGCGACGTGTGCATCTCGATGGGCTGCGGCGACGTGGCCGACCTGCCCGACCAACTGCTGGCGGCGGTCGGCGCCCGCGCGGCTCGGTGAGCGAGCGCCGCGCCCTCGAGGAGGCGGCCCGTCGGCTGGGGCCGCTCGCCCGCCGTGACGTTCCGCTCGGCCCGCTCACCACCTACCGCGTGGGCGGGGCGGCCGCGGTGTTCGTGGAGGCGAGCTCGGTCGCCGACCTGGCCGCCGTCGGCGACGCCGTGCGGGCCACGGGCGTCCCCGTGCTCGTCGTGGGCCGCGGCTCGAACCTCCTGGTCGCCGACACCGGCTTCGCCGGCGTCGCCGTCACCCTCGGCCCGTTCGGGAACGGGCTGGAGATCGAGGGGACCAACGCCGTGGCCGGCGCGTCGGTGCAGTTGCCCGTGCTCGCCCGCCAGAGCGTCGCCCACGCCCTCACCGGGCTCGAATGGGCGGTGGGCGTGCCGGGGTCGGTGGGCGGTGGGGTGCGGATGAACGCCGGTGGCCACGGCTCCGATATCGCGGCCACGCTGGAGGGGGTCCGCGTGGTGGACCTCCTGAGCGGGGAAGATGGGGTCGTGCCCGCCGCCGCCCTCGACCTCGGCTTTCGCCGGTCGGGCCTGGCCGACCACCACGTGGTCGTGGAGGCCACCTTCGCGCTCGCTCCCGGCGACCGGCAGCGGTCCGAGGCCGAGCTGGCCGACATCGTCCGCTGGCGCCGCCAGCACCAGCCCGGCGGCCAGAACGCCGGATCGGTCTTCGTCAACCCCGTGCCCTTCGAGGTGTCCGCCGGCCAGCTGGTGGACGAGCTCGGGCTGCGCGGGCTGCGCATCGGCACCGCCCGGGTGTCGGAGAAGCACGCCAACTTCATCCAGGCCGACGAGGGTGGGCGCGCCGCCGACGTGCTGGCGGTGATGGAGGCCGTGCGCCAGCGGGTGCGTGACGCCTTCGGCCACGAGCTGCGCAGCGAGATCCGCCTCGTGGGCTTCGATCGTCCCCGCACCCGACCGTCGAAGGCGAGCCGGTGACGCCGCCGCCCCGTGAAGCGCCGCCCGGCCCGCCCTCGTCCGGCCGGCC
>JBIOZN010000409.1:0-2652 GCA_044871175.1 Acidimicrobiales bacterium
CCCGCCAGCGCGCCCACGGCGAGGGCGCCGAGGGCCACGACGATCCCAGCGGCGGCGAGCACCCCCACCTGCTGGCCGGTCTCGTCGGGCGGCCAGCCCACCATCGCCCGGCGCGTGAAGTGGGCCAGGAAGCCGAGGTGGTGGTCGGGCTGGGGCAGGAACAACTGGGCGATGCGCAGCCCGCACTGCTCGGTGGTGCTGGGATCGCGGTCCGGAAGGGCGGTCCGGTCGATGCCGTGCAGAACCCAGTACCAGATGGACGGGGCATGGTTCAGGAGGAACACGAGCACGCCGCCGGCGGCCAGCGCCGCCCCCGGCACGAGGACCCGGACCTGGCGGGCGGCGGCGGCGGCGCCGACGGCGGCCGCCATCACCATCAGCACCGTGAAGGCGAAGTAGTAGTCGCCCGTGGAGGCCAGGCCGACCATGCCCAGCACCACCCAGGGGCGGTGGGCGACGCGGGACGCCGATGCTGTGTCGCGCGCCGCCACCAGGTCGAGGGCGATGGCCACGCCGACGGGAACCAGGAAGTAGCCCGAGAGGAACAGGTGGAGCTCGCCCCGTGAGAAGTGGTAGGGCAGCACGGCGTAGGCCACGGCCAGCGCGGCGGCCAGCCGCGGACGGATGCCGAGATGCCGCAACACGAGGTGGGCCACCAGGGCCACCAGTGCAAAGCCGGCCAGGTAGTAGACGTTGATGGCCACCGCCGGGTTGCGGGCGACCTGCATCAGCGCCCACAGCGCGCTCAGGTGGAGCCGGTCGCCGCCCTGGGGGTAGTCGTACATCTGCAGCCCGACGGGCCAGCCCAGGTGGGATGTGTGCAGGTACGAGCCGGCCCCCGTGAGCATGCGCGTCTCGAACAGGTAGAAGATGGCGTCGCCGTGGTACGACAGCGGCCACCGCAGGCGGTCCAGGCGCAATCCGAGACTGAACCAGGCGATCACCACGGCGGCCAGGGCGGGGGCGCACGCCTCCAGCAGCACCGGCCGGCGGGCCACGCGCGCCGGCGCCGTCGCGGCCGTCTTCACCTCACCCCCTGCTCGCGACACCATGACCGGGGCGTCAGCATGCCCGCGCCGCGACCGCAGTGGCGGTCAGGGCCCGTCGCAGCCGTGCCGACTACATTCCCACCACGATTCGTGGTCGACCGGGGTCATCCGGGCGTCGCCTTGGCAACGAAGTATGGGCTGGTCGAGCCGGGGGGTGCGCGTGGGCAGGAGGTGTGAAGCGGGTGCCCTCGGATCGCGCGGCCCACGCGCCGCGGCCGACCCCGACGGCCCCGGTGGTGGGGTGATGGCTCCTGACCGCCCCGTCGATGAGGTGGAGGTCCGCCTGGCGGCGCGCATCGCCGCCGGCGACGACCTCGCCTTGGGCACGCTCTATGACCGCTACGGCTCCATGGTGTACGCCATCGCCCGGCGCGTCACCGGGAGCGCCAGCGCGGCCGAAGACGTCACCCAGGACGCCTTTGCCACCGTGTGGGAGAACATCGAGCGGTTCGACGTCCAGCGCGGGTCGCTCAGGGCGTTCCTGTCCACCATCGGGTACCGCCAGGCCGTCGACTGGGTCCGCCGGGAGGCGGCAGCGGCGCGGCGGGTGGCGCGGGCCGCGGCCGCCAAACCCGTCGAGCAGATCGACGGGGCTGCCTTCGATCTCTGCGCCACCATGCGCGAGGCGCTCGGTGGCCTCCCCCTGGAACAGCGCCGAGCCGTGTTCCTCGCCTACTACGAGGGCCTCACGTACCGAGAGGTGGCCGCCCGCCTGGGGCTGCCGGAGGGGACGGTGAAGTCCCGCCTGCGCCTCGCCCTCGCTCGACTGCGGGCCTCCCTCGACGAAGGAGGGCGTGATCGTGAGCGTTGACCGCCGGGGCGACGACCCGACGCCGGCGTCCACGGGGGACCGGCGAACGCCCGAGCCCGACCACGCGCGGCTGCGCGCCGGGGTGCTGGAGGAAGCTCGCCGCCGCCGGCTGCCGGGGCGCTGGTGCGGCCGGATCACCCCGATCAGCCCGGCGGAGGCCTACCGCCGCGCCGTGCGCCAGCTCGACGCCCTGCTCGCTGGGCTCGCGCCCCACGACTGGGCCCGGCCGGCACGCCACGCCCGGCCGGCGCCGCCCGCCCGACCGGCGCGGCACGCCGGGCCGGCGGGCCGTCCGTGGACCGTGCGTGAGGTCACCGCCCATCTCATCGGCGCCGACGAGTACACGGGCGCCGTCCTGGGTCTCTGGCCGTCGTCGGTACCACCCGAGCACGAGCTCGACCACGTCGCCGCCACCGCCGGCACGATGGCCGAGCTGGCCGACGTCCCCGCCTCCCAGCTCCACCGGCGCTGGCGCACCACGGCGGCGCGCCTCCAGGCCCACCTGGCGACCCGTCCCGACGACTCGTCCATGGTCCGCTTCTACGGCCTGCCCATCTCGGTGGCCGACCTGGCCGTGGTGCGCTCGTTCGAGGTGTGGGCCCACAGCGAGGACATCGGCGGCGCCGTGGGCCAGCCGGTGCCGGCGCCCGATCCTTCCCGCATGGCGCTGATGACCGAGCTGGCCGTCCGCCTCCTTCCCGTTGGGCTGCTCAGTGTGGATCGGTCGGTGGCCGGTGCTACCGCCCGGGTGGTGCTCACCGGCCCGGGCGGCGGGACATGGGACCAGGCCCT
>JBIOZN010000410.1:0-5522 GCA_044871175.1 Acidimicrobiales bacterium
GCCGCGGTGCCGAGCGTGCGCAGCTTCTCGTCGAGCCAGGTCAGGAGGGTCTCGGGCGACAGGAGCGCCTTGGTCTCCTGGAACAGGTAGCTCTTGTTGGCCGAGCCGCCGCCCTTGGCCATGAACAAGAAGTCGTAGGTGTCGCCGGCGGTGGCGTAGATCTCGATCTGGGCGGGCAGGTTGGTGCCGGTGTTGACCTCGTCCCACATGGTGAGCGGGGCCATCTGGCTGTAGCGCAGGTTGGCGGTGGTGTAGGTGTCGTAGACGCCGCGGGCGAGGGCCTCCTCGTCACCGCCGCCGGTGAGCACGAGCTCGCCCTTCTTGCCCATGACGATGGCGGTGCCGGTGTCCTGGCAGCCGGGTAGCACGCCGCCGGCGGCGATGTTGGCGTTCTTCAGCAGCTCGAGGGCGACGAAGCGGTCGTTGGGGGAGGCCTCGGGGTCGTCGAGGATGGCCCGCAGCTGGGCCAGGTGGCCGGGCCGGAGCAGATGGGCAATGTCGATCATGGCCGTGCGGGCCAGCAGCGTGAGCACCTCGGGCTCGACGGTGAGGAACCGCCGTCCGGCCGCCTCGATCGTGGCGATCCCGTCGGTGGTGAGGAGCCGGTAGGGCGTGTCGGCGTGCTCGCCGGCGGGCAGCAGCTCGGTGAAGGCGAACTCGGTCATGGCGCGCTCGACGGTAGCGGCGGCTGGGTCAGGGGCCGGCGTCCACCTTGCAGGCGGGGGCGCCCCCCGGCAGGCGGCTGCGGTTGGCGGCGACCAGGCGATAGATGCCGGCCGCCACCCAGCCGGTCGGGGGCGTGCACGCCAGCCAGCCCAGCGCCCGCCACGGCCCGCCGGCGGCCCGGAGCCACCGGCCGACGGCGGCCGCGCCGCCGGCGTGCTCACCCTCAGGGCCGACCCACTGCAGCTCGCGGGTGCACTGCTCGGGCGTGACCCCGAGAGCGACGAGGTCGGCCCGCTGCCACGGGACCACGGCGGCGGCCTCGGGCCAGCGCCGCGCCCCCCACATCGCGGTGCTGGTGCAGAAGCCGCAGTCCCCGTCGAAGAGGATCGTCGGGGTTGGCACCGCCTCAGTCTGGCAACGTGGGCGGTATGACCGAGTACCGGATCGAGCACGACAGCATGGGCGAGGTCAAGGTGCCCGCCGAGGCCCGGTGGGCCGCCCAGACGCAGCGGGCGGTCGAGAACTTCCCGATCTCGGGCCTGCGCATCGAACGGGCGCTCATCGCCGCGCTGGCCGCCATCAAGGGTGAGGCCGCCCGGGTCAACGCCGACCTCGGCATCGTGCCCAAGGAGCGGGCCGAGGCCATCGCCGGCGCCGCCGACGAGGTGGCCGCCGGCCAGTGGGACGATCACTTCCCGATCGACGTCTACCAGACCGGGTCGGGCACGTCGTCCAACATGAACACCAACGAGGTGCTGGCCACGCTGGCCTCGGAGCGCTCAGGGGAAGACGTCCACCCGAACGACCACGTCAACGCCTCGCAGAGCTCGAACGACGTGTTCCCGTCGGCCATCCACCTGGCCGCCGCCCAGGCCCTGGCGGGCGACCTCGTGCCCGCCCTCGAGCACCTGGCCGGCGCCCTGCGGGAGAAGGCGGGCCAGTTCGCCGGGGTCGTGAAGGCCGGGCGCACCCATCTCATGGACGCCACGCCGGTGACGCTGGGCCAGGAGTTCGGCGGCTACGCCATGGCCGTCGAGATCGGCGTGGAGCGGGTGCGTTCGGTGCTGCCCCGCGTGGGCGAGTTGCCCCTGGGGGGCACGGCGGTGGGCACCGGCATCAACTGCCCGCCCGGGTTCGCGGCCGCCGTCATCGACCGGCTGGCCGACCGCACCCGGCTCGATCTGCGGGAGGCCCGCGACCACTTCGAAGCCCACAGCGGGCGGGACGCCCTGGTGGAGGCGTCGGGCGTGTGCCGGGTGATCGCGGTGAGCCTCAACAAGATCGCCGCCGACCTGCGCTGGATGGGCTCGGGCCCGACGGCCGGGCTGGGCGAGATCCGCATCCCCGACCTCCAGCCGGGCAGCTCGATCATGCCCGGCAAGGTGAACCCGGTCATCCCCGAGGCGACGCACCAGGTGGTCGCCCAGGTCATCGGGAACGACGCCGCCGTGGCGTGGGGCGGGGCCATGGGCAACTTCGAGCTCAACGTCATGCTGCCGGTGATCGCCCGCAACCTGCTCGAGTCGATCCGGCTGCTGGCCAACGTGAGCCGGCTGCTGGCCGACCGCTGCGTGGCCGGCATCGAGGCCGACGTCGAGCAGTGCCGGCGCCACGCCCTGTCGTCCCCCGCGCTGGCCACCGCCCTCAACCCCGCCATCGGCTACGAGGCCGCCGCCCGCGTGGTGAAGCGCGCCGTCAAGGAAGGCCGCACCATCCGCGACATCGTGCTGGAAGAGGGCCTCCTCGACGAACAACGGGTCGACGAGGTGCTCGACGTCCTGGCCATGACCCGCGGCGGCCTCCGCGCCTGACGTCTGTGGAGACTTCGGGTCGTCCTGCGACCCCAAGTTGTCACGAAGCCGAGCGCAGCGCGTAGACGTCGGCGATCCGAGCGGCGACCCATGCCGGTTCCCGTTTCACCTGCAACCACATGAAGCGCTGCACGACCCAACCGGCGGCGGTGAGCAGCGCGTCGCGGCGCCGGTCCGAGAGCATGGCATCGAGGCGACCGTGCTTGTCGTTGCCGTCCACCTCGACCGCAACCCGGAGCTCGGGGTAGGCGAAGTCGAGCACGAAGCGCCGACCACCGACCTTCACCGCGTGTTGGAACGTCATTGTCGGTAGGTGGCGCGCGCGGAGCACCGCGGCCATCGCCGGCTCGAGGACACTGTCGGGCGGCTTGTCGCCAAGGGCCCGGTCAGCGAGCACGCGCCGCAGAACGCCGCAGCCGTCGTGGCCGGGCCGGGCGTGCCTGGCCAGGGCCGCTCGCACGGCGGCGACCGTGACCAGGCGGCGGACGAGCAGCTGCTCGAGCGCCTCGCCGACGCCGTCGGGGGAGGACGGCTCCGAGATCGACGAGCAATCGCAGCGGGTTCGTACAGGGGATGCCCAGCCGGTAGGACGGCTCCAGGTCCACCAGATCGCTCGTGCGATGGACGTGGACCCCGGGCACGACCGGGTGGCGGTGGGCGGGCACGACGATGTCGATCGCATCGAGTCCGTCCAGCTCCAGCCCCCACAGCCGGGCGTCGCTGCGCTGGGCCGCCAGGGCACCATCGCCGGCGGCGAGCACGGCGGCGGCGATCGCCTGCTCGGGCGTGCGGGGATGGGTCGTGACCCGCCACACCCCCCGGTGCACCGGCACCAGCAGGCCCGAGAGGGCGCGATGGCGCAGTTGGGCCCTGGTGATGCCCGCGCGCTGGAACTGCTGCGTCGTGGCCACCCCGTGCTGGCCCGCAACGAGGCGGGCGATGATGCGCTCCGGCGGCATCGTGGTCTCCTTCCGTGGAGCTTTGTGACGGGTTGGGGTCGTGCTGCGACCCGAACTCTCCTCAGACGAGGGCGGGGGTGCCCTCGAACGGCGAGGGGTCGCCGCGCTCGGGGACGAGGGGCCTGGCCCAGGCCGTGATCTCGGCGATGCGGTTGCTGACGGCGCGCCATTCGGCCGGGTGCCAGCCCTCGGCGGCGCCCTGCACCGTGCCGTCGGCGCGCACGAATACCAGCGCCGGCAGCCGCTCGAGCCCCAGCGCCTTCACCCACGTCCGGTCCGGGTCGGGGAAGGTGAGGAACTCCTCGGCCAGAGGGCCCAGGAAGGCCCGGGTGTCCTGCGCCGAGGCGCACACGACGAACGCCACCCGCACGGCGGCCCCGTAGAACAACCGCATGATGCGGGCGGCCGTTGGCAGCACCCAGGCGCTCTCGTTGGTGTAGGGGTCGAGGACGACGGTGGCGAGATGGAACATCGTGAGCCACTCCTCGACCGTGTGGCTCTCGCCCGAGGTCGGCGCCAGCACCAGGTCGGGCGGGGGGTTCGTCGCCACGGCCGGGCACGGTAGCAAGGCGGTCAACGGCGGTAAGGTCTGCCCGGTGCACCCGATCGAGCGGCTGCGCTATGTCGCCCGGGCCTCGGGGGCAGACCATGCGGTGCTCGTGCGGGAGACGGCGGCCGCGCTCGGCGCCTTCGGTGCCGACCCGGCCGGGATGGTGACGGCCTGCCGGCGCATCGTCGACCGCCACCCGGCGTCGGCCCCCCTGTGGTGGCTCTGCGCCCGGGTGCTCACCGCCGGCGACCCCATGGTGGAGGCCTGGCACGCGGCCGACGAGATCGAGGAGGACGGCACGGGCGCCGAGCTCACCCACGCGCTGCCCACCGACGCCACCGTGTGCGTCGTCGGCTGGCCCGAGCTGGCCTCCGACGCGCTGGTACGCCGGGGTGACCTCGACGTCCTGGTCGTCGACGCCCTGGGCGAGGGCCACGGCCTGGTGCGCCGCCTGCGCCGCGCCGACATGGACGCCGTCGAGATCCCCGCCGCCGGGCTCGGGGCGGCGGCCGCCGCCGCCGATCTCGTCCTGCTGGAGGCGTCGGCCGTCGGCCCCGAGGCCTTCGTCGGGGTGGCCGGCAGCCACGCCGCCGCCGCCGTGGCCCGCCACGCCGGCGTCCCCGTGTGGCTGGTGGCCGGCGTGGGCCGCCTGCTGCCCCTGCGCATGTGGGACGCCCTCGCCACCCGGCTGGACGAGGCCGCCGAGCCCTGGGACGCGCCCGACGAGATCGCTCCACTCGACCTGGTCGACCGGATCGCCGGGCCCGAGGGGCCCCAGCTCGTGGCCGAGGCCCTCGGGCGCACGGACTGTCCGGTGGCCCCGGAGCTGTTCCGCACCACCGCCTTCTGATACGCCGGGCCGATGCCCAGCCGCCGAGACCAGATCCGGATGACGCCCGCCGAGGTCGACGCCTTCCTCCTCCCCGGTCGCCGCACGATGAACGTCGCCACCCTGGGCCCCACCGGGCACCCGCATCTGGTGGCCATGTGGTACGGCTTCCTCGACGGCGCACCCGCCTTCTGGACCTTCACCAAGAGCCAGAAGATCGCCAACCTGCAGCGCGACCCCCGCGTCACCGCGCTGGTGGAGGACGGCGACACCTACGCCGAGCTCCGGGGCGTCGAGCTCGTGGGCACGGGCGAGATCCTCGACGATCCGGCCGCCATCATGGCCGTGGGCGAGAGCGTGGCGGCGCGCTACATCGGCCCGGTCACCGACCAGACCCGACCCTTCCTCGAGGCCCAGGCGGCCAAGCGCAGCGCCGTGGTAGTACGCGTGGACAAGGTCGTGAGCTGGGACCACACCAAGGCGCCCGGCGGCTACTGACCCGCAGCCGTTACCGGCGCGCCTCTTCGAGGTAGCGGTGGACGGCGGCGTTGCGGCGCCGGCGACGGCGCCGTCGCAGCTGGCGACGGCCGGCGGACACGCCGACGGCCGCGGCCACGCCCGCCCCGGCGGCCACCGCCACGACGGGCCACGCATCGAGCAGCCCGCCACCGGTGTGCATCACCACGGGGGCGGCGGCCGCCTCCGTG
>JBIOZN010000411.1:0-6331 GCA_044871175.1 Acidimicrobiales bacterium
TATCCGCCACATATGGCGGGATTCGCGCCGAGAGCCGGAGGGGGCGATCGAGGCCGCCGCCGATGCCGGCCCGGGCGGCGACGACGTCGAGCGCATCCCGCTCACCGGTACCCGCCGGATGATCGCCGAGCGCCTGGCCCGGAGCCGCCGGGAGATCCCCGACGCCAGCACGTGGGTCGACGCCGACGCCACTGCGCTGGTGGCCGCCCGAGCGGCCATCGCCGCTCGCGACCCTGCGACCCCGATCGGTCTGCTGGCCCTGGTGGCCCGGGCCGTCGTCGCCGGGCTGGCCCGCTTCCCCGCCCTCAACGCCCACGTCGACACCGACGCCGGCGTGATCCTGCGCCACCGGCGCGTCCACCTGGGCATCGCCACCTCCAGCCCGGCCGGCCTGCTCGTGCCCGTCGTGCGCGACGCCCAGGCCCGCACCACGACCGAACTGGCGGCCGAGATCCGCCGCCTCACCGAGGCCGCCCGGGCCGGCCGGCTGGCGCCCGCCGAGCTGACGGGTGGCACGTTCACGCTCAACAACTACGGCACTTTCGGCGTGGACGGCTCCACCCCGATCATCAACCACCCCGAGGCCGCGCTGTTGGGGCTCGGCCGGCTTGTCGAGAAGCCCTGGGTGGTGGATCACCAGCTGGCCGTGCGCACGGTCACACAGCTCTCGCTCACCTTCGACCACCGCGTCTGCGACGGAACCGAGGCGGGCGGGTTCCTGCGCTTCGTCGCCGACTGTGTCGAGACCCCGGCGCTGCTCATCTGATCCGCCGGACGAGCGCGCCGACCCCGAAGTGGGCAACGATGCCGGTGTGAGCGAGACTGCGAGCCCCTCCTCCGCCCTGCCGCCGCTGGCCATGATCGGCCTCGGCCGGATGGGCGCCAACATGGTGCGGCGCCTGATGAAGGGCGGGCACCACTGCGTCGTCCACGACCTCGACATCAACGCCATGGCTGCGCTGCAGGCCGAAGGAGCCTCGCCGGCCAGCTCGCTGCAGGACATCGTCGACCAGCTCCCTGCGCCCCGGAACATCTGGATCATGGTGCCGGCCGCCTTCGTGGGCACCACCGTCGACGCCCTCGCCCCGCTGGTGGCGCCGGGCGACACGATCATCGACGGCGGCAACAGCTTCTACCGCGACGACGTCGACCGGGCCGAGAAGCTGACCGAGCGCGGGATCCACTACGTCGACGTGGGCACGTCGGGCGGCGTGTTCGGGCTGGAACGGGGCTACTGCATGATGGTCGGCGGGGACGACGAGGCCATCGCCGGGCTCACGCCCGTGCTCGACACCCTCGCCCCGGGCTTCGAGTCGGCCGTGCGCACGCCCGGGCGGACGGGGCCACCGGCGCAGGCCGAGAAGGGCTGGCTGCACTGCGGCCCCAGCGGCGCCGGCCATTTCGTGAAGATGGTGCACAACGGCATCGAGTACGGCCTGATGGCCGCCTACGCCGAGGGCCTCAACGTGCTGCGGGGCGCCGGCATCGGCCTGCTGCCCCAGTCCCACGACGCCGAGACCACCCCGCTGCGTGAGCCGCAGTACTACCGCTACGACATCGACACCGCGGCGGTGACCGAGGTGTGGCGGCGGGGCAGCGTCGTGAGCTCGTGGCTGCTCGACCTCACCGCCGCCGCCCTGCACCAGGACCCGCGGCTCGACGGCTTCCAGGGCCGGGTGTCCGACTCCGGTGAGGGCCGCT
Source organism: Acidimicrobiales bacterium (assembly GCA_044871175.1). Classification (GTDB taxonomy): domain Bacteria; phylum Actinomycetota; class Acidimicrobiia; order Acidimicrobiales; family Ilumatobacteraceae; genus JBIOZN01. The sequence goes on from JBIOZN010000411.1 coordinate 1,702, forward strand.
GGACGCTGCAGGCGGCAGTGGACGAAGGCGTGCCCGTGCCGGTGCTGGCCACGGCGCTGTTCAACCGGTTCGCCAGCCGGGGCAACGCCTTGTTCGCCGACAAGGTGCTGTCGGCCATGCGCCAGCAGTTCGGCGGCCACCACGAGCGCACCGCCGACCCCACGCCCGACACCCCCACCGAGTAGACCGCATCGCGGACCCGCCGAGCGCACCGAACCCCGAGGAGCCGACGCCATGCCCGAGAACCGAGCCGACGCCCTCGTCCTGTTCGGCGCCACCGGCGACCTGTCCAAGCGCAAGCTGTTCCCGGCGCTGTACGAGCTCGACCGCAAGCACTCAATCGACATCCCCATCGTGGGGGTGGCCCGCAGCGACTGGGGGGACGAGGAGTTCCGCGAGCACGCCGCCGAGGGGATCCGCACGTTCGTCAAGAACCCCGACGCCGGCGTGGTGGAAGATCTGTGCAAGCGGCTCACCCTCGTCACCGGCGACTACGGCGACCACGGCACGTTCGACACCCTCGCCCGCCACCTGCGCGACCTCGGCAGCAACAACGCCGTCTTCTACCTGGCCGTGCCGCCGGCCATCTTCGCGACCGTCATCGAGTCGCTGGCCAAGGTGGGCCTCAATCGCCGGGGGCGGGTGGTGGTGGAGAAGCCCTTCGGGCGCGACCTGGCCTCGGCCCAGGAGCTCAACCGGGTGCTGCTCGAAGCCTTCCCCGAGGAGCAGATCTTCCGCATCGACCACTACCTGGGCAAGGAGAGCGTCGAGGACCTGCTCGTGTTCCGGTTCTCGAACACCTTCCTCGAGCCCATCTGGAACCGCAACTACGTGAAGAGCGTGCAGGTCACGATGGCCGAGACGCTCGGCGTCGAGGGCCGGGGCGCCTTCTACGACTCGGTCGGTTGCATCCGCGACGTCGTGCAGAACCACCTTTTGCAAGTGGTCACCCTGCTGGCCATGGAGCCCCCCGTGGGCCCGAGCGCCAAGCACCTGTCCGACGAGAAGGCCAAGGTGCTGGCCCAGATGCGCCCGCTGCAGCGCACCAACGTGATCCGAGGTCAGTACGAGGGCTACCTCGACGAGCCCGGCGTCGCCCCGAGCTCGTCCACCGAGACCTTCGCGGCCCTGCGCTTCGAGATCGAGAGCTTCCGCTGGGCGGGCGTGCCGTTCTACGTACGAGCCGGCAAGCGCCTCCCGGTCAGCGCCACGGAGGCCGTCGTCGAGCTGCGCGAGCCGCCGCTGTTGCTGTTCGACGAGCAGGACTCGCCCGTGCCCGCCAACAACCTGGTGCGGTTCCGCCTCGGGGCCAACGACGGCGTGACGCTGTCGGTGCAGGCCAAGACCCCCGGTCAGGGGCTCGACAGCGAGTCGGTGGATCTGTCGGTCGACTTCTCGAAGTCGCTCGGGGCCCGCAGCGACGCCTACGAGCGGCTGCTGCTCGACGCCGTCCTCGGCGACCCCCGCCGCTTCGCCCGCCAGGACGTGGTGGAGGAGACCTGGCGCGTGATCCAGCCCACGCTCGACCAACCGAGCCACGTGTACCGGTACGCGCAGTCCTCGTGGGGGCCGCCGGAAACCAACGGGCTCATCGGGCACGGCTTCTGGCACGACCCCAGCCCGGTCACCTCGTGAGTGATCCCAGCGGCGGGGCACAGCCCGGTCGGCCCCGAGCGGTGCTCGTGCGCCACGGGGAGACCGAGTGGTCCCGCAGCGGACGCCACACCGGTCGCACCGACATCGGCCTCACCGCCCACGGCGAGCAGCAGGCCAAGGCGCTGGCCGAGGGGATGGCCCACTGGCGGTTCACGGCGGTGTTCTCCAGCCCGCGGCGCCGGGCGCTGGACACGGTGCGCCTGCTGGGCGTGGGCGATCGTGTCGAGGTCACCGACGACCTGGCCGAATGGGACTACGGCGCCTACGAGGGCCGCAAGGGCGACGACATCCGGGCCGAGCGACCGGGCTGGGTCCTGTGGTTCGACGGCGCGCCCGACGGCGAGACCGCCAGCCACGTGGGCGCGCGCGCCGACCGGATGATCGACCGGATCGTGGACACCGGCGGTGACGTGCTGGTGGTGTCCCACGGTCACTTCCTGCGGGTGCTCGCCGCCCGCTGGTTGGGCGAGCCGGTGGCCAGCGGCCGGCTGTTCCGGGCGGGCACGGCCACGCTGTCGGTGCTGGGGTGGGAGCACGGCCGCCGGGCGGTGGAGGTGTGGAACTGCGCGCCCACCGGCGGACCCCTCACGGGCGTCCCCCAATGAGGGTGGAGGTGGTGGACGGCGGGCCCGAGCGTCTCGGGGCGCGCACCGCGGTGTGGATCGCCGAGCGGTTGTGGGCGGCCGTGGCCGAGCGGGGGCAGGCGCATCTGGCGGTGAGCGGGGGGCACACGCCGGCGCCCATGTTCCGGGCGCTGGCCCGCCTGCCCGTGCCGTGGGAGCAGGTGGACGTCTGGCAGGTCGACGAACGGGTGGCCCCCGACGGTGACCACGACCGCAACGCCACCCTGTTCATGGCCGACCTCGTCGTGCTGGCGCCCCTGGCCAGCGAGCGGGTGCACCTCATGCCCGTCACCGATCCCAACCTGGAGGCGGCGGCGGCGCGCTACGGGGACGCGCTCCAGCGGGCGTGTGGGGGGGTGCTCGACGTCGCGCACCTCGGGCTGGGACCCGATGGCCACACGGCCAGCTGGCCGCCGGGCGATGCAGTGATCGACGTGGACGACCGGCTGGTGGGGTTGAGCGGCGTGTACCAGGGCCGGCGGCGCATGACGCTGACGGTGCCGGCGGTGAACGCCGCCCGTGGCGTCGTCTTCCAGGTCGTGGGGCGAGACAAGGCCGACGCCGTTGCCGGGCTGGTGGGGCGGGACCCGTCGGTGCCGGCGGCCCGGGTCACCGACGCCGCCGTGGTCATCGTCGACCCCGACGCCGCCGCCCGCATCCGGTCCTCCTCGCTGCCCTAGGCAGGAACCTGCACCGCCGAGGTGCAGATTCCTGCCCGAGGCAGCCATGTGCACCGCCGAGGTGCAGATTCCTGACTGAAGCGGCGCACGCCGGGCATCGGCACCGCCGAGGTGCACATCCGTGCCCAAGGCAGCCATGTGCACCGCCGCCTCGGGGCGGCACTTGCCCCCTGGCGGCCCCGTCCGTACAGTGCGGACGCCCGGCTCCCCGCCGGGTGGCGTAGTGCCAGCGAAGTCCGGTGGAAACCGGCGCTGTCCCGCAACTGTGAGGCCCTGCCACCAGGGCCGAGCCAGGTCGCCTGGGCTACGTCGCCGAACCGAGTCCTCGGAGGAAGGGCCGTTCGGGCGGCACGGTGTGCACCGGGCCCTCGAGCTCTCTTCGTCCTCCCCGATCCAGGAGGATGCCCGTGCCCAGCACCTGTCGCCGGGCGGCCGTACCGGCCGTCGCCGTGGTCCTCGCCCTCAGCGGCGCCCTCGCCGCCTGCGGCGACGACGACGGCGACGCCACCACCGCCACCGCGCCCGCCGCCGCCAGCGCCCCCGCCACCGACGCCGGCGCCGGCGCATTCCCGGTGACCATTCCCGCCGCCAACGGGAACGTCACCATCGCCGCCGCGCCCCAGCGCATCGTGTCGCTGTCGGCGGCCGCCACCGAGTCGCTGTTCGCCATCGGGGCCGGACCGCAGGTCGTCGCCGTCGACGACCAGTCCAACTTCCCGCCCGAGGCCCCCCACACCGATCTGTCGGGTTACCAGCCCAACGTCGAGGCCATCACCGGCTACGACCCCGACCTGGTGGTGGCCTTCTACGACCCGGGCGGGCTGGTGGAGGGCTTGACGGCGGTGAAGGTGCCGATCCTGGTGCTCGAGGCCCCCACCATGATCGACGGCGCCTACACCCAGATCGAGCAACTGGGCGCCGCCACCGGCCACGTGGCCGAGGCCGCCGGCGTGGTGGCCGACATGCAGGGCGACATCCAGGCCATCGTCGACCGCCTGCCCGCTCGCGACACGCCGCTCACCTACTACCACGAGCTCGACCAGTCGTTCTTCTCGGTCACCTCGCAGACGTTCATCGGGCAGGTGTACGGCCTCCTGGGCCTGGAGAACATCGCCGACGCGGCCGACGCCGGCGGCGCATCCGGCGGGTACCCGCAGCTGTCGTCGGAGTACATCGTCGCCGCCGACCCCGACCTCATTTTCCTCGCCGACACCAAGTGCTGCGCCCAGTCGGCCGACACAGTGGCGGCCCGGCCGGGGTGGGGATCGCTCACGGCGGTCACCACCGGTGGGGTGGTGGCCCTGGACGATGACGTGGCCTCACGGTGGGGGCCTCGGATCGTGGACCTCCTCGACACCGTCGCCCAGCGCGTCGCCCAGGTGGCCCCGGCCGGCTCCTGATGGGCGACGCCACCGTCCCCGTGGCGGCGCCGGCGGCGGACGCACCGGCCCAGGCACCGCCGGCCGAGGCGCCGGCGGCGGACGCGCCGGTCCAGGCACCGCCGGCCGGGGCGGCCACCGCCGTCACCCTCGTCGCCCGGCCGCGCGTCCCGGGACGGTGGCTGGCGGTGGCGGTCGCGATGCTCGTGGCGGCGGTGGTCGCCGGCGCCCTCCTCGGGCCCGCCCACCTGCCCTGGCGGGCCACGCTGCTCGCCCTTCTCGACCGCCTGCC
>JBIOZN010000412.1:0-10951 GCA_044871175.1 Acidimicrobiales bacterium
GCCGCGGTCGACCGGCTCGGTGTGCTGGTGGCCGACCAGGCCGCCGTCCTCGACGCCGAGCTGGCCGACCTGGCCGAGCGCCGCCGCCGCCAGAGCGAGGCCGCCCGCGCCGTCGCCCTCGAACTGGAGCGACTGCGCCAGGAGCGTTCCGCCTCCGAGCGCCAGCTCGAGCAGGTGCGCGAGCGCCAGCGGCGGGCCGACCTGGAACGAGCCGAGATCTCCGTGCGCCTGGAGGCAGCCGTCGAGGGGGCGCGCCGAGACCTCGACGTCGACCCCGACGCGGCCCTGGCGGCGCCCTGCCCACCCCTCCCCGAGGGGATGTCGGCGGCGGCGAGGGGTCGCGAGCTCGAGCGGGAGCTGCGCCTGCTCGGGCCGGTCAACCCGCTGGCCCTCGAGGAACACCAGATCCTGCTCGAACGCCACGAGTTCCTCGAGTCCCAGCTGGACGACGTCAAGACGAGCCGGCGGGAGCTGCTGCGCGTCATCCGGGCGATCGACGGCGAGATCCAGCAGACCTTTGCCGCCGCCTTCGCCGACGTCAGCGGGCACTTCGTCCACTTGTTCACGACGCTGTTCCCGGGCGGCCACGGCCGGCTGCTGCTCACCCAGCCCGACGACCTGCTCGCCACCGGCATCGAGGTCGAGGCCAAGCCGTCGGGCAAGAACGTGAAGAAGCTGTCCCTCCTGTCGGGCGGCGAGCGGTCGCTCACCGCCCTCGCTTTCCTGTTCGCCGTGTTCCGGGCCCGGCCGTCGCCGTTCTACGTGATGGACGAGGTCGAAGCCGCCCTGGACGACGTGAACCTGCACCGGTTCCTCGGGCTGGTAGGCGAGTTCCGGGGCGAGGCCCAGCTCATCGTCGTCACCCACCAGAAGCGCACCATGGAGGCGGCCGACTGCCTGTTCGGCGTCACCATGGCCCCCGGCGGGAGCTCACAAGTGGTGAGCGAGCGCCTCCGAGCCAGCGCCTAGCCGCCGTTAGCCTCGGGGGGGCATGGAGATCCTCCTCCTCGTCCTCATCCCGCTCGTCATCGTCTTCGGGATCGGCGTGCTGCTGGTGTCCCGGGCACGCGCCGGCCGGGGCGTCGAGCTCGAACCGCCGCCCTCGCCCCCGCTCATCCCGCCCCCCAGGCGACCCGAGGTGGCCGAGCCCGGCGTCCTCGAGCCCGAGGTCGAGGTCGCCGAGCCCGAGGTCGAGGTCGTCGAGCCCGAGGCCGAGGTCGAACTTGTCGAAGCCGAAGCCGAGGTCGAGGTCGAGCCCGAACTCGAAGAGCTCGTCCGGCCCCGCTTCCGCGACCGCCTGGCCCGGGCTCGGGCGGCCATGGCGGGGGCGTTCGCCGGCGTGCGGGGGCGGGCGGGCATCACCGACGACACCTGGGACGACCTGGAGGAGGCCCTGCTGGTGGCCGACGTCGGCGTCGGCCTCACCGGTGAGGTGCTCGACGAGCTGCGGGGGGCGGTGAAGGCCGAGGGCATCAAGGACCCCGACACCCTCCTCGAGACCCTGAAGGGGCGGTTGAAGCACCGCCTGGGCGGGGTCGACCGCGACCTCCGCCTGATCGCCACCGCCGGCCGGCCCGACGTGTGGCTGTTCGTCGGGGTCAACGGCGTGGGGAAGACCACCACCATCGGCAAGGTGGCCGCCCAGCAGCGCATCGACGGCCACAAGGTCACGGTGGCGGCGGCCGACACGTTCCGGGCGGCGGCCGCCGAGCAGCTCGAGACCTGGGCGCACCGGGCGGGCGCCGATTTCGTCCGGGGCGCCGAGGGCGCCGACCCCGGTGCGGTCGTGTTCGACGCCGTCCAGCGGGCCGCCGCACGCGACTCGGACCTGGTGCTCGCCGACACCGCCGGCCGCCTGCACACCAAGACCAACCTGATGGACGAGCTGCGCAAGGTGCGCCGCGTGGCCGATCGCGAGCCCGGCCAGGTGAGCGAGGTGCTGCTCGTCATCGACGCCACCACCGGCCAGAACGGGCTCACGCAGGCCCGGCAGTTCACCGAGGCGGTCGAGGTCACCGGTGTCGTGCTCACCAAGCTCGACGGCTCGGCCAAGGGCGGCATCGTGCTGGCCATCCAGGACGCCCTGGGCATCCCGGTGAAGCTGGTGGGCCTGGGCGAGACCATCGGCGACCTCGTGGTGTTCGACGAGGACGAGTTCGTCGACGCCCTCTTCGAGTAACTCCGGTTTGCACCCTTCGGGCCCATAGTGGGCGCTGAGGGTGCAAACCCGATGTGGGGGGCGGCTCCGGTAGGCTGGTCGGCTGCATGTTTGACACCCTGTCCGATCGGCTCGAAGGCGTCTTCAAGCGCTTACGGGGCAAGGGCCGGCTGACGCCGGCCGACGTCGACGCCGCCCTGCGCGAGGTGCGCACCGCCCTGCTCGAGGCCGACGTCAACGTCCGGGTGGTGCGCCCCTTCATCAACCGGGTGAAGGAGCAGACGGTCGGCATCGAGCGGTCCAAGGCGCTCAACCCGGCCGAGCAGGTGATCAAGGCGGTCCACCACGAGCTGGTGAACGTCCTCGGGGGTGAGACGCTCAAGCTCCACTTCGCCTCCCGGCCGCCCACGGTGCTGCTGATGGCCGGCCTGCAGGGCTCGGGCAAGACCACCAATGCGGCCAAGCTGGCGCGCTGGTTCAAGACCCAGGGCCGCCAGCCCATGCTCGTCGGCGCCGACCTCCAGCGCCCCGCCGCCGTCGACCAGCTGCGCACGCTGGCCCGCCAGGTCGACGTCCCCGTGTACTCCGACGACGCCGGCGCCCGGGCGGGCACCGGCGACCCGGTGGCCACCGCCGGGCGCGGCATCGACGAGGCGCGCCGGCTGGGGCGCGACGTCGTCATCGTGGACACGGCCGGCCGCCTGGCCATCGACGCCGAGATGATGGAGCAGGTGCGCGACATCGCCGACGCCGTGCACCCCGACTACACGTTCCTCGTCATCGACGCCATGACCGGCCAGGACGCGGTGCAGACGGCCGAGGCCTTCCACACCACCCTCGAGCTCGACGGCGTGATCCTGTCCAAGCTCGACGGCGACGCCCGGGGCGGCGCCGCCCTCAGCGTCAAAGAGGTCGTGGGCCGCCCCATCGCGTTCGCATCGGTGGGCGAGAAGCTCGACGAGTTCGAGCAGTTCCACCCCGACCGGATGGCCTCCCGGATCCTCGGCATGGGCGACGTGCTGTCGCTCATCGAGAAGGCCGAGCAGGTCTACGAGAAAGACCAGGCCGAGCAGGCGGCCGCCCGCATGCTCGAGGGCGAGTTCACCTTCGACGACTTCCTCGAGCAGATGCAGCAGATCAAGAAGATGGGTTCGCTCTCCAGCCTGGTCGGCATGATCCCGGGGATGCCCAAAGAGCTGAAGGGCGCCAACCTCGATGACGCCGAGCTCGTCCGGGTGGAGGCCATCATCCACTCGATGACGCTCGAGGAGCGCCGCCGCCCCGAGCTCATCGACGGCAGCCGCCGGCTGCGCATCGCCAACGGCAGCGGCACCTCCACGGCCGACGTGAACCAGCTGGTCAAGCAGTTCCGTGAGGTGCAGCGGATGATGAAGAAGGTGGGCGGCCTCGCGGGGCGCAAGGGCAAGAAGGGCAAGAAGCGCCCGGCCCTGGCCATGCCCGGCCTGCCGCCGGGCTTCCCGGGCGCGCCCGGCGCGGGAGCCCCCAACTTCCCGGGCCTGAACTGACAGGAGACAGAGGACCAGTGGCAGTGAAGCTCCGCCTCGTGCGGATGGGCAAGACCAAGCAACCGACGTACCGGGTGGTGGCGGCCGACAGCCGCTCGCCGCGCGACGGGCGGTTCATCGAGATCGTGGGCCACTACAACCCCCGCCGCGAGCCGTCCGAGATCGTCATCGACGACACCAAGGCGCTGCGGTGGCTGCGCGACGGCGCCCAGCCCACCGAGCGCGTGCAGAAGCTGCTCGAGGCCTCGGGTACGTGGGCCCAGTTCAAGGGAGCGGCCCGGTCGTGACCGACGGCCCCGCCGAAGCCGGCGGCGACATCGACCTCGCCGACGGCGGTGGCGACGTCGATGTCGCCCCTGCCGTCGGGGACGAGGCCGCCGACGATCACGGTCCGGCCCCGGTGGCCACCCGGGTGCTGCGCTACCTCGTCACCGAGTTGGTCGACGATCCTCACGCCGTGCGCATCGACACTGTCGACCGGCGCCGCGGCGTCCTGTTGGAGGTGCGCGTCGGACCGGGCGACATGGGCCGCGTCATCGGCCGCCGCGGCCGCACCGCGTCCCAGATCCGCTCGGTCGTGCGGGCGGCCGCCACGCGCGACGGCGTGGAGGTCGACGTCGACTTCGCCGACTGAGCACGACGGCCTCGAAGTGGGTGACCAGACCCCCCGAACGGGCCCGTGGGTTCCCCCCTTCTCACCGTGAGGCTGGAGGTGGGCCGGGTCGGGCGGGCCCACGGCGTGCGGGGCGAGGTCGTGGTGGCGCTGCGGACCGACCGGCGCGAGCGCCTGGGTGTCGGGTCGGAGCTGTGGGCGGGCGAACGTCGCCTGGTCGTCGAGGCCGCCCGGCCCCTGCGTGACCGCTGGCTCGTGCGGTTCGGCGGGGTGGAGAATCGGGCGGCGGCCGAAGCGCTGACCGGCGCCGTGCTGGCGGCCGAACCCATCGACGATCCCGAGGCCCTGTGGGTCCACGACCTCATCGGCACCCGGGTGGTGGAGCAGGACGGCACCGAGCGGGGTTGCGTCGTGGCCGTGGTCGACAACCCCGCCTCCGACCTGCTCGAGCTCGACTCGGGGGCGCTGGTGCCGGCGGTGTTCGTGGTGGGTTGCACCGGGGGCGTCACCACCGTGGCCGCCCCCGCCGGGCTGTTCGACGAGCGCTGAATGCGCGTCGACGTCTTCACCATCTTCCCTGGGCTGGTCGACGATTTCTGCGCCGAGAGCCTGCTGGGTCGGGCGCGCCAGCGCGGCCTGCTCGACCTGCGGTGCCACGACCTGCGCGAGCACACCAGCGATGTGCACCGCAGCGTCGACGACGCGCCCTTCGGCGGGGGCGCCGGCATGGTGATGCGCCTCGAGCCGGTGGTGGCCAGCGCCGAGGCGGCCGACCCGCCCCGGCCGCTCTGGCTGCTGGGCCCGGGCGGACGCCGCTTCGACCAGCGGTGGGCGGCGGCGCTGGCCGCGACGCCGGGCTTCAGCCTGCTGTGCGGTCGCTACGAAGGCCTCGACCACCGCATCCGCGAGCACGTGTGCGACGGCGAGCTCTCGATCGGCGACTACGTGTTGGCCGGCGGTGAAGTCGCCGCCTGCGTGGTGATCGAGGCCGTCACCCGGCTGCTGCCCGGCGTGATGGGCAACGCGGCCTCGGCGGGGGAGGAGAGCTTCGGCGGCGCCGGGCTGCTCGAGCACCCGCAGTACACCCGGCCGGCCGAGTTCCGCGGCTGGGCGGTGCCCGCCGTGCTCCGGTCGGGCGACCACGCGCTGATCGCCCGCTGGCGCCGCGCCCAGGCGCTGCATCGCACCCTGGCCGAGCGTCCCGACCTGGTGGCCGCCCGGGGGGGTGTGACCGAGGAGGAGCGGGACCTGTTGGCCGCGTTCGCCCCCGTGACCTATCCTGGTCCGTCCCCCGTCGCCTCGCCCACCGACCCGGAGCCGCGCGTCCCATGAAGCCCACCGACCTTGTCGACGCCGCCAGCCTCCGTGACGACATCCCCCACTTCGCTCCGGGCGACCTGGTGAAGGTGCACGTGCGGGTGGTCGAGGGCAGCCGCGAGCGCATCCAGGTGTTCCAGGGCCACGTCATCGCCCGCCAGGGCTCGGGCGTGCAGGAGACGTTCACGGTCCGCAAGGTGAGCTTCCAGGTCGGGGTCGAGCGCACCTTCCCGGTCCACTCACCGATCATCGCCCGCCTGGAGGTCGTCACCCGGGGCGATGTGCGCCGGGCCAAGCTCTACTACCTGCGCGGCCGCACGGGGAAGGCGGCCAAGATCAGGGAGAAGCGCACCTACGCGTGAGCCGGTGTCCTTGTGAGCGCTGACGACCTGGAGAACTTCGAGGCCGACCGCGAGCTGCAGCTGGCCCAGGAGTACCAGGACGTCACCCCCATGTTCCGGTACGCGGTGGAGACCGAGCGCCGGTTCTACCTGGCCAACGAGGTCGAGCTGCGGGTGCTGGCCGATGGGGCCCGCCCGATGGTCGAGGTGGTGCTGGCCGACGCCTGGGTGTGGGACATGTACCGCCGGAGCCGGTTCGTGCCCTCGGTGCGAGTGGTGACGTTCAAGGACGTGAACGTCGAGGAGCTGCCGCCGGCCGAGCTGTAGGGAGGGGCCGGGAGCGAGGGCTGGCAGCGGGGGGGCCGGCGGCGAGGCGCTGGCGGCGAGGGCGGCGGTAGCGTCGGCGGCGTGAGCCAGGGACGGCGGGCGCACGGCGCCCACGGTGAGACGTTGGTGGCGCGCTGGTACGCCCAGAGAGGGTGGACGGTGCTCGATCGCAACTGGCGCTGCCCGGAGGGCGAGCTCGATGTGGTGGTGGGGCGGGACGGCACCGTCGTGTTTTGCGAGGTCAAGGCCCGCTTCGACGAGAGCTACGGCTCACCGTTCGAGGCGGTCACGCCCTTGAAGCAGCGCCGGCTGCGCCGCAGCGCGGCGGCCTGGATCGAGGCCCGCCCGCCCGGCCAGCGGCCCCGCGACGTGCGCTTCGATGTGGCCGCCGTCCTCGCCGGCGTGCGCGTCGAGGTGCGGGAAGCCGCCTTCTGATTCGTTCTGGCAGAAGCCGGGCCATCGTGACCAGGCGCGGTGAGAAAGATCTCCTGCCAGATCCGGGTGGCGTCGGGCGTGGAGGCGGCGGTCGGCCGGGTGGAGGCGGCGGCGGCGTGCGCTCGTCGGACGACCGCACACCGGTGGGGGGATCACCGAACCCGCCCGGGGCGGCGGCGGTGGCGCTGGGCCCAGCAGCCGTGGTGCCAGTGCCGCCGCTGGTCGGGCTCGTCGACGGGCACGACGACGAGGTGGCCCAGCCCCGGCGGGATGTCGCCCAGGCATCCCGGGCACACGTAGCCCTTCACGGCCCGGTAGGGCTGCACGCGGCGCACCTCGACCGAACCGTCGTCGGACGCACCGTCGCGGTTCACGCCGGCCCCCTCACCCGAGCAGCGCCCACAGCACGAGGGCGGCGACGACGACGAGGGCCACGCCGACCAGGGCGTAGTCCACGGGGGATCGATGGGTGGGGCGGAATGGGTTGAAGCCCATGCCCGACCAGTATCGGGCCCGAGCAGTAACTTCGAGTCGATGACCGACTCCGGGTACGAGACGCTCCTCGTCGACCGGTCGGGAGGGATCGTCACCATCACCCTCAACCGGCCCGAAAAGAAGAACGCGCTGAACGCGCCCATGTGGAACGAGCTGCTGGCGGAGTTCCGGGCCATCGCCGAGTCGGGGAACGACCGTGTGGTCGTGGTCACGGGGGCCGGCGGCGCCTTCTGCTCGGGTGCCGACCTGACCGGCGGCGGGCCCCAGGACGAGCGCCACCAGTGGTACGCCATGCGGCACGTCGGCGATGTCGCCCTCGCCTTGGCCCGCATCCCCCAGCCCACCATCGCCAAGGTGGGCGGCGTGGCCGCCGGGGCCGGCCTGAACCTGGCCTTGGGCTGCGACCTCATCGTGGCGTCTGACGAGGCGCGGTTCTCGGAGATCTTCGCCAAGCGCGGCCTGTCGGTCGACTTCGGCGGCACGTGGCTGCTGCCCCGTCTCATCGGCCTGCATCGGGCCAAGGAGCTGGCCCTGTTCGGCGACATCATCTCGGCCAAGGAAGCCGCCGACTTCGGGCTGGTCAACCGGGTCGTGCCCGCCGCCGACCTCGACCGTTTCGTCGACGACTGGGCCGCCAAGCTGGCCGCCGGGCCACCCATCGCCCTGGCCCAGACCAAGCGCATGCTCAACAACAGCTTCGAGGTCACCCTCGAGCAGGCGCTGGAGGACGAGGGCTGGTCGCAGACCGTGAACTTCGGGACCCAGGACACCAACGAGGCGGTGACGGCATTCGTCGAGAAGCGCGAGGCAACGTTCCGGGGCCGTTGATCGCGGCGAAGGCGGGCACGGCCGGGCCGGACCCGGCGAAGACGGCCGCGGCGAAGGCGGCCCCGGCGAAGACGGCCGCGGCGAAGGCGGCCCCTGCGAAGACGGCCGCGGCGAAGGCGGCCCCGGTGGCGGGAGCGGTCGCAGCGGTCGCGGGGGCGGCGGCGCCGGTCGTGGGGGCGGCGGCGCCCGTGGCGGGAGCGGCGGCGCCGGTGGCGGTGGCGGGGGCGGCCCGGGGGCAGCCCCGGCGAGGCGGCGGGCGAGGCCGCTCGTGAGCCCCTTCGGGCGCGTCGCCTTTGCGGTCGGGGTCGGTGTCGCCCGCCTCGGCGTGGTGGCCGCGGCCGTGGTTGGCCTCTCGGTGGGGGTGGCGGCCGCTCAGACCGACCCGACGGCGCCCGAGGCGCCGGCGTCCAGCGCCGCGCCCGAGGCGACCACCACGACCGTGCGCCCTACCACGACGACGGCATGCGAGGAACCCCAGCCCCAGTTCCCGTTCGTCGGGCAGGTGCTCGGGCGCCAGGGCGACGTGATCACCTTCGGGGTGCTGTCCAAGCCCGAAGGTTCACCCGTGCCGGTGACGGTGCCGGTGCTGTTCCCCGATCAGGGGCGCTACCTCGACGACGGCGCCCGCTACCGGGTGGTGGCCCTGGGGCCGGACCCCGCAGTGGACGTGGACGACAACGGGCTCACTCCGGCCCCGAGCGCCGATCCCGCCGCCACCGCCCCGGCCGTGCTGCCGGCGCTGCTGCAGGGCCGAGTGCGCCTCGACGACGGCCAATGCGGTGCCCTCACCGTCCACGAGGACGGATCCACGGTGGATACCGCCGTGCTGAAGCCGCTGGCCGAGAACTGGCGGCGCCTCGCGTGGTCGGTGCTGGTACCCGTGCTGGCGGCAGTGGCCGTGCTGGCCCTGCTGGTGGCGGGCAAGCGGCTGGTCACCCGGGTGGTGCTCGGCCCGGAAGGCCCCCGGGCGCCGACACGGCGGCCACGACCTCGGCCTTCGCCGCCGCCAAGTCGGTGATCTCGCGCTCGGCCGCAGCGCCCCGGGGCGAGCAGAACACGAACACGACCCGCGCCACGGGTTCGCCCGTGACCTGCTGCACCGCCAGCGCGTAGGCCGCGCCCTGGGGGCGGTAGCGGGCGACGCGGCGCTCGAGGGCCTCGTCGGTGTCGGCCTGGTCAGTCTTGTGGTCGACCACGACCAGGCCCAGGGCGCTGCGGTAGAGCAGGTCGATGTACCCCTCCAGGATCGTGTCGCCGACGCGCGTGGCCACGTACAGCTCGCGCCAGTGAGGAAGGGCCGCGGCCTCACGCACCGATGGAGCGGCGAGGGCGGACCGCGCGAGCCCGGCGACCAGGCGCTCTCGCCCGAGGATGCCTTCGGCGGCGGCCTGGGCGGCCGCCGCCTCGGCCAGACCGGCGCCGGTGGTGAGGTCGACGGTCTGGAGGACGGCGTGCACGGCGCGGCCGACAGCGGTGCCGTACCGGCCCTTGAGCCAGGGGGGCAGTTCGAGGTCGCGGCCGTCCTTGGCGAGCCCCGGGTCGGGCGGGGCGCGGGTGCCGGGGGCGCCCGCGGCGCGGCCGTCGCCGCCTGGAGAGCCCGGGCGAGCACCGGGCCCGGCGTCATCGGCTGACAGGGCCGAGCGGACGGCGAGCCCGGGGTCGTCGGCGGCCGCCTCGGCCACCGTGGTGGCGGCGACCGTGCCCGGGCGGTGGGCGGCCGCGAGGGCCCGGTCGCGCTCGGCCCGCCAGGCCGCTTCGTCGGCCCACGGCCACGGTGCGGCCGGGGCGGGCGCAGGCGGCGACACCGCCGCGCCCTCGCCCCCGGCCAGCTCGTGCTGGTGGGGCGCTCCGGCGCACGCCCATGCCAGCAGCTCGGCGCTGGTGGCCTTGGTGCCGGCGTGGGCATCGGCCTCGCTGAGGTTGCGTGGTCGGTGCAGCGACACGACCAGGTGGTCACGCGCTCGGGTACAGGCGACGTACAGCAGTCGGAGGCGCTCGTGGTGGGAGAGCTGCTCGTCGAGCGCCTTGGACTCCTCGTAGCGCTGGGTGGTGACCGCGCGGCCCACCTTCACCTCCACCCGCTCGCCGTGCCACAGCACCTGAGCGCCGGGGCGGGGCCTGGAGGGTTGGGTCGTGAGCCCGGTGACGACGGTGATGGGGAACTCGAGCCCCTTGGCGGCGTGCACGGTCATGATCCGCACGGCGTCGTCGTCTGTCTCGGGCAGCACGACCTCGGCGGCCCGCGCCACCCCTCCTTCGGCCGCCTGCCGGTAGGCCCATTCGAGGTAGGCGCGCAACCCACGCCCACCGGCCTCGGCCCAGGCCCGTGCCTGGTCGACGACGAACCGGACCCGCCGCCACAGGTCACGCGGGTGGCCGGTGACGAAGCCCAGTTCGAGCACGCGCCGCTCACGCACGAGGCGGTCGAGCAGCTCGCTGGGGCCGAGCCAGTGCCGGTCGGCCGCGAGGGCGGCGAGCGACGCCATGGCGTCACGCACGGGATCGTCGGCGATCGGCGGCAGTGGGGGAGCCCCGATGCGCCAGCGGCCACCCCGCTGGTGCCAGCGGAACAGGTCGGGGTCGCTGCACCCGTAGAGCGGGGAGCGCAGAGTCTGCACGAGGGCGAGCTCGTCGCTCGGGTCGTCGATGGCACGCAGGGCCAGCAGGAGCGCGCGCACCTCGGCGGTGGCGTAGACGAGCGAGCTGGACTCGGCTCGATATGGGATGTCGGCGGCCTCCAGGGCCTGCTCGAGCGCCGCCAGCGACGTGCGGGCGGGCATGAGGATGGCGATGTCGCCGAGGACGGCCGGGCGGGGACGACCGTCGGGAGCGGTGACCGTCCATCCCTCGGCCAGCGCCGCGCTGACGGCGGCAGCCACATCGGTGGCCTCTCGACGGCGCCGCTCGTCGG
>JBIOZN010000413.1:0-10125 GCA_044871175.1 Acidimicrobiales bacterium
GCCGCGGTCCCGCGTCCTTGATGGAGTCCCGGATGAGCGCCGCCATCGGGAACGCCGCCTGCACCTCGGGCGTGTCGTAGGCGGCGCCGCGCGCCGCCGGGTTGCCCGACTCCACCATGTACTGCGCGTTGTTCTCCACCGACGTGATGCACTTCACCGCCGCGAGCGCTTCGGTGGGGTGCTTGGTGAAGTCGCCGATGGCCAGGTTGATGCCGCCGAGCGGTGGGGCGCTCGGCTTGCTGGCGTCCACCCGCGGGTAGCGGGCCCAGCCGATGTCGTCGACGACCGACTGGCTGATCCCTCCCTTGGCGACCGCGTCCTTGGCCGCCTTGTACACGTAGGGCCAGTTGACCATGAACCCGCCGGACGCGCCCTGGAACAGTGTGCGGGACTCTTCCTCGGTGGCGGTGGAGATGTCGGCCGGCGCCGCCGCCGAGCGGGCCAGCGTGCCGACCACCTGCGCCGCGCCGTCCCCGGCCGGCCCGGCCATGGATGGCGTGGCGTCGGCTCCCAGGTCGGCGTTCTCGATGATCTGCCCACCCATCGAGGACACGAGGGCATTGACCCACACCATGTAGCCCTCGTACCGGTTGGCCTGGACGCCGATCTTCTTGCCCTGCGACACGGCGGCATCGATCATCTGCTGCCAGGTGAAGTCGGGGGCCTCGGGATTGACAACGGCGGCCTGCGCCACCGACTTGCGGTACCAGAGCAACTGCGTGTTCGCCCAGAACGGCGTGGCCACCAGCTGGTCTTTCCAATATGCGGTCTCGAGCGGCGCGTCGAGGACGCCGCCAGTGAGTTGCTGGACGTCGGCCGGATCGGTGACGGGCAGGAGGTAGCCGGCGTTGGCGAACTCGGCCACGAACGGCGGGTCGAGGCTCATCAGGTCGACCGAGGAGTCCTCGGCGGCCAGGCGGCGCACCAGCTGCTCGCGCTGGTCACTGGCCGAGTTCGGCAGCGTCTGGATGCCGATCGTGTAGGCGCCGCCCGATTGGTCCGAGCACTCCTTGGCCAGTGTCGCCTGCCCGCCGTTGTCGGGGTTGATGTACCACGTGAGATGCGCAGCACCGCCTTCGTCGCTGCCGCAGCCCGCCACCGCGGCGGCCAGCGACAGCACCAGCAATGGCGCCCATCCCCGCCGGGCGTGCCTTGCGAAGTCCGACATGGGCTCCCCCCTGAGTCGCACTGAATCTCCTTCTTACACCCGCCTGGCCGGTCGTCGTGGCATCCTGCCCACCCGGCGTTCCCGTTGTCGCCGATCTGCAAAGTCGGTTCGCGCTCACGGGCCCGGCCGCGTCGCCCCGAAGCGGGCGGCGCGACGTGGCTCCGGCCGGGCCGGTCGCGCTAGGAAAGCGGGATGAGCGGCCCGGTGACCACTGGTGACGTCGCGGCGGACAGCGAGGCCACGGCGACTCGCCCGTCGTGCGTCGAGGTGACCGAGAGCCGGCACGAGCAGGTGGGACGGCTGCCGGTGCGACGCGCGCTGCCGCGCCGCGAACGGCGCACGGTCGGCGCCTGGTGCTTCGTCGATCACATGGGTCCGGCGCCGGTGAGCGAGCAGGCGGGGATCGACATCGGCCCGCATCCCCACATCGGTCTCCATACCGTCACCTGGCTGCTGGCGGGTGAGGTGCTGCACCGCGACAGCCTCGGGTCCGAGCAGGTGATCCGCCCGGGCCAACTGAACCTGATGACCGCCGGTCACGGTGTGGCCCACGCCGAGGAGGGCACGGGCCGTTACCGAGGCGAGCTCCACGGCGTGCAGCTCTGGGTCGCCCAACCGTCGGCGACCCGCCACCGGCGGCCGGCGTTCGAGCATCACGCCGAGCTGCCTCGCGTCGAGCTCGGCGCCGCCACCGCCACGGTGCTGGTCGGCGACCTCGCCGGCGCCGTGTCGCCGGGGCGGCGGGACTCCGACCTCGTCGGTGCCGACCTCGACCTGCGCCGCCCGGGCGCCGTGATGCCCCTCCGGTCGAGCTTCGAGTACGCCCTCGTGGTGTTCAGTGGCGCGGTCACCCTCGACCGTCGCCTGATCAAACCCGGCCACCTCGCCTATCTCGGCATCGGCCGCGACGAGTGCCGCCTCTCCACTGACGACCGCGCTCGCGCCCTCCTCGTCGGGGGGATCCCCTTCCCTGAGCCCATCCTCATGTGGTGGAACTTCGTCGGGCGCACCCAGGACGAGATCAGCGCGGCGGCTCGCGACTGGAGGGCGGACAGCGGGCGCTTCGGGGCCGTGGCCTCGGCCCTGCCCCGCATCCACGTGGGCCCACCTCCATGGGAGGGCCTGGGCGCCTGACCGTCGGCGCCCGCCCACCGGGCGGCCGAGCAGTCTCGGCGCAAGAACCACACATGTGGCCGAGAGCGTGCCGAGACCGCGGAGGTTCCTACTATCACCCGATGCCTCGACCGCCCCATCCGCCCGTGGCGGCACGAGTCGCGGCGGCGGGCGCCCTGGCCGGTTTCGTCGCCATGGTCGCCGTGACCGTGGTGTTCGTCGTCCGGCACCCCGGCGCCGTGATCGCCGCCGCGGTGGCTCTGCCGGTGGCAGTGGCCGCGGCGTGGGCGGGGGCGACCCGCACGCGTCTTCGCCTCCCGCTGCTCGTCGTCGCCGCCGTCCTGGCCGTCGCCTCGCTCGCCGTGCTGCTGGCCGCGGGGCACGGTGTGACGGCCGTGCTGGTCGTCGTCGTGCTCGCGTTCGCGGCGTCGGCCGCCGGCGCCCTCGCCCTACGGTGGGACGTGGAACGGGTGGTCCACGAACGCTGGTCACCCGCGCCGCCGGCTCGCCACGGCGTGCTGTTGATGAACCCGAGGTCGGGGGGCGGCAAGGTGGAGCGCTTCGACCTCGTGGGCGAGGCGACCAAGCGGGGCGTCGAACCCGTCGTGCTGGGCCGGGGGGACGATCTCCGGGCGCTGGCCGAGGCGGCCGTGGGCCGGGGCGCCGACGTGTTGGGGATGGCCGGGGGCGACGGCTCCCAGGCGATCGTGGCGGCCGTCGCCGCCCAGCAGGGGGTGGGCTTCGTGTGCGTACCCGCCGGTACCCGCAACCACCTCGCCCTCGACCTGGGCGTCGACCGCAACGACGTGGTCGGCGCGCTCGACGCCTTCGGCCCCGCCCGTCAGGCGCGCATCGACCTCGCCGCCGTCAACGGGTTGGTGTTCGTCAACAACGTGTCGTTGGGGGTCTACGCCGAGGTCGTGGCCTCGGAGGAGTACCGCGACGCCAAGCTGCAGACCGCGGCCGCCGCCCTGCCCGACCTGCTCGGCCCGAACGCGGCCCCGTCCGGTCTCGACCTCCAGATCCCCGGCGCCGACAGCGTCGAGGACCCCCAGGTCGTCATGGTCTCCAACAACCCCTATCGGCTCGAGCGCCTGGCCGGGTTCGGCACGCGCGCCCGGCTCGACCGCGGCGTGCTCGGCGTGGCCGCCCTCCGCCTCGAGGGCGCCGCCGACGTGGCCCGCTTCGTGGCCGCCGAGGCCGCCGGGCGGGTGGACCGGTTCCCCGGCTGGCAGAGCTGGGAGCTGGCGAGCTTCGAGCTCACTTCGCCCCGGGACGTGAAGGCCGGGGTGGACGGCGAGTCGGTCACGCTCACCCCCCCGCTCCGGTTCGAGATCCGCTCCGGCGCGCTGGTGGCGCGGACCTCGCCCGCCCACCCGGGGATCTCACCGGCCGCCCGCCGGCCGGGGTGGGGACGTTCGACGTTCCTCGGGTTGGCTCGTGTCGTCGCCGGCCGTCACAGCGGCTTGGTGGCCTAGTCGGGAGAGGGTCAGGCGCCGGTCTCGACCACTAGCCTGCGGCTCGTGCGGGTCCGTCCGGAGGGGTACGAGACCGCCCGGGAATACCGGGCGCGCAAGGTCCGCGAGGTGCGCGAGGCCAAGCAGCGCAATCACCAGTGGGGCTTCGCCGTGCTGCAGGCGCTGGCGACCGCCCTGGCCGAGGCCGGCGACCCCGGCACCCGGCCGGTGGAGATGATGCGGCCCCGCCTGCGCCGCCAGGCCGGCTACCGGGTCGTGGGCGTGTCGGCGGGGTGGCCCGTCGCAGTGCGCGAGGCGGCGGCCGGCCAGGACGGGCGCCTCGAGCGGGTGACGCTGCTGGCCGACGGGCGCTGGGCACGGGGCGGGTGGGACCGCGACGAGCGCTGCCTGCGCGTGCTGCGGGCCGAGGTTCGCCCGATCGGCGAGACCTGGTGGCCCCAGGAGTTCGACGAGCGGCTGGTCACCTCGGTCGAAGCCCTCGAGCTGGCCCACGGGTTCCGGATCACGTTCCCGTCCTGAAGCGCCCACGGGGGATGCCCCAACCAGCCCGGAAGGGGCCGTTACCATCGCCGCCCATGCACGTCGAGATCCCCGAGTTGACCGAACGCGGCTACGTGGTGCTGGACCGCTGCGACCTCGAGGTCCCCGAGCACGAGTACCTCGACCTCGAGTACCGCGACTGGAAGAGCGGCGGCGACACGAACTTCGCCCCCGTCGCCTCCGCCTTCGGCGCCGTCGAGTGCGCCGGCTTCTGGGACCACGGCAAGCCCGACAAGGGCGGGGTGTGGACCACCAACGTGTCCATCTGCCCCACGCTGGTCGAGTGGACGACGCGGGTGGGCGCCGACTTCGGGCGCGTGCGGGTGATCAAGCTCGAGCCCAACGTCATGCCCGACGTCGAGCGGTGGCTGCACGTCGACGACAACAACCGCCTCAATCCCGAGGGCACGGGGCGAGTCGTGCGGGCGTGGTTGCAGCTCACCGACGACCCCGACAGCTGCATGATCCTGCGGCGGGGGAAGGACGACCTCGACAGCGAAGTCCGCATCCCGCTGCCCCGGGGTGCGCAGTTCGTCGTCGACAGCGAGCGCATGTGGCACGGCGTGTACCACCCCGGCGACCGGGCCCGGTACGCCCTCATCGTCAGCTTCGAGTCGGGCGATGCGCTGGCCGCATGGATCGACCGCAACCGCTCACGGGTGGGCGCCTCGGCCTGAACGCCGCAGGCTGCGGCGCCGCATCGCGGCGCCGCAGCTGGGCGCCGCAGCTCGGCGCCGCAGGTGCACCTGCCTGCCCTGGGCAGCCGGATGCACCCCGGAGGTGCAGATTCCTGACTGAAGCGGGCCGGCGGGCTCAGGGCGCCGTCATCGCCCGGTGAGCTCGGCCACCACCGGCGCCATGGGCTCGACGTCGTCGATTCCCACGATGATGTAGGAGAACCCCAGCGTCTCCCGCCGCGCCCGGAGGTCGTCGGCGATCTGGGCGGGGGTGCCGATCAGGGCGAACGGCGACGCCAGCACCTGCTCGGGAGTGAAGCCCGTGAGGGCGCCCACCTCGGCGGCGGCGCGGGCGCGCTCGTCGGTGACCTGTACGAAGAACGTGCGGATGTTCCACTCGATGGCGTGGGCGCGCTCGCTCGCGGCCGTGCGCGCCCACCCCACCTTCTCGGCCACCGCCTCGGCGCTCATGGTCTGGACGGCCTCGGCGCCGAGCACGCCCGAGGTGAGTGTGGGGTTGATGCCGATGATGTCGGCCTCCCGCCCGGCGAGGGAGAGCACCCGCCGGCCACCGCCGCCGATGAGCAGCGGCGGTGCCGGGCGCTGCACCGGCTTGGGGTGCCCGTCGTAGCCCCGGATCGTGTAGTGCCGGCCGGCGAAGTCGAAGGGCCCGTCGCCGAAGGCGCCCCGCAGCACCGCCAGGGCCTCGGCGAAGCGGTCGATCCGCACCCCGGCGCGGTCGAGAGGGAGCCCGGCCTGCTCGTAGTCCGTCACCATCCAGCCCGCACCCAGACCAATCTCCAGACGCCCGCCCGACAGCACGTCGACGGTGGCCAGCTCCTTGGCCAGCACCACCGGGTGCTTGAAGTCGTTGGCCCAGACGAGCGCGCCGACGCGGAGGCGCTCGGTGGCGTCGGCCGCGGCCATGAGCGCGGGCAGCGGCGCCAGTTGCTCGGTGAAGTGGTCGGGCATGGTGAGGGTGGCGTAGCCGTGGGCCTCGACCCGGCGGGCCAGGGCGACCCACCCGTCCCGGTCACGGGCGCCGTTGCACTGCACGCCGAACCGGAACGGCCGCCGCCCGGGGGAGGAGGATGGAGGTGAAGGCATGGAGCGGTGACCGTAGAGCACCATGAGGAGGTCGACCTCGGGGGAGGGGGACCAGGGCGACGCACGGTGACCCTGATAGGGCGGGGGCGGCCGATATCGTCCGCTCGTGCGGGTCGCCCAGGCGCTCTTCCGGCTACTGGTGGTGCTGATCGTGGCCGGCGTGGGCACGGCTGCCGTCGCCGTCGCCGCCACGCCCCAGGTGGCCAAGCTGGTCACCGCCCACGACTCGACCTCGTCGCTGCCGCCGTTGCGGCCGCTCACCAGCCAGTCCTACATGTACGACGCCTCGGGCAACCTCATGGGCGAGCTCAAAGCCGAGGTCGACCGCCGCCCCGTCACCCTCCAGCAGGTGCCCGTGGCCGTGCGCGACGCCGTCATCGCCGTCGAGGACGAAGGGTTCTACCGCCACGACGGCGTCAGCCTGCGCAGCCTGGTGCGGGCCACGCTGCTCAACGTGGGCGCCGGGGGCGTCATCCAGGGCGGGTCCACGATCACCCAGCAGGTGGTGAAGAAGAACCTCCTCACCGACACCCAGACCGCCGACCGCAAGCTCAAGGAGGCGATGTACGCGCTGCGGCTCGAGAAGCAGTACTCCAAGGACGACATCCTCGAGCTGTACCTGAACACCGTGTACTTCGGGAACGGTGCCTACGGGATCCAGGCGGCGGCTTTCGTCTACTTCGGCAAGACCGTCGAGCAGCTCACCCTCGAAGACGGCGCCCTGCTGGCCGGGATGATCCGCAACCCCGAGTCCTACAACCCCTTCCGGTTCCCCGACCGCACGCGGGCCCGCCGCCACGTCGCCTACGAGCGGCTGGTGGATGCCGGCCGGATGACCCTCGACCAGGTGGCGGCGGCCGACGCCGTCCCCCTGCCCACCACGCCCCAGGTGCGCGCCGACATCCCGCCCGAGACCTACTTCTTCGAGGAAGTGAAGCGCGAGCTCCTGGCCGGCGTCGGAGCGGGCGGGATCCTCGGCGAGACCAACGACGACCGCTACGCCCGGCTCTTCTACGGCGGCTTGCGGATCCACACCACGTACGACCCGACGCTGCAGGCCTTCGCCGAGCAGGCCCGGGAGGCCAACCTGCCGCCGGCGGGGCAGCGCCGCGACAACGACGTGGCCATCGCCGTCGTCGAGCCGGGCACCGGCGCGGTGAAGGCGCTGGTGGGCGGGCCCGGCCTCGATTCCTTCAAGTTCAACCTCGCCACCCAGGGCGAGCGCCAGCCGGGCTCGTCGTTCAAGGCGTTCGTGCTGCTGGCCGCTCTGCAGGCGGGCGTGCTGCCCGACGACATCATCGACGGCACCGACCCCTGCGAGTTCCCCAACCCCGGCGGTACACCCGACCCCTATCGAGTGGACGCGGTGAGCGGCGGGGTCGACACCATCGCCACCATGACGGCGAAGTCGATCAACTGCGCCTACGTGCGCCTGGGGCAGGCGGTGGGCATCGACCGGGTCAACGCGCTGGCCCAGCAGATGGGCATCGGGAGCACCGACCTGAAGAACGTCCCGTCCGCGCCGCTGGGCACCAACGTCGTGACCCCGCTCGACATGGCCGCCGCCTACGGCGTCATCGCCAACTACGGGATGAAGCAGGACGCCCATCTGGTCACCAAGATCGAGACCGAGGACGGCACGGTGATCTACGACCGGGGTCAGCCGGCGGGCACCCAGGTGTTCAGTCCGGAAGTGGCCGAGCGGGCCATCAGCGCCCTGTCGGGCGTGCTCAGTCCGGGGGGTACGGCGTCGCGGGCGCCGCTGGCCAACGATCGCCCGGCCGCGGGGAAGACGGGCACCAGCCAGGACTACGGCGACGCCTGGTTCATCGGCTTCACGCCGCAGCTCTCGGTGGCGGTGTGGCTGGGGCACAAGTCCGACCGGCTCACCATCGACGTCCCCGGCTTCCAGCGCAACGTCACCGGTGGCACGATCCCGGCGGCGATCTGGAAGGCGTTCATGGACCAGGCGCTGGCCACCCAGCCGATCGTGCCCTTCGCCGCCCCACCGCCTCCGCCGCGCCCGCCGGTGCGCATCATCCTGCCCGGCGTCGAGTGCAGCAGCGCCATCCCTGCCAACCCGTTCTGGCAGGTCGAGGAGATCACCGGCCCGCGGGGTCGCGGGAAGCGGGCCCACTACGTGCCGCCCACCGACCCCACCGCCGGCGTCCCGTCGGTTCCCCCCGACGCGGCCGTGTACAACTGCTCCGACGGGGCGGAGGGGCCCCGCACCACGACGCCCAGTCGCAGCACCGGCACGGGCACCCGCACGACGACGGGGACCCGCACGACCACGGGCGTCCGCACCACGACGACCCCGGCCCCGGCGCCGCCGGGTGACGGCGGTACCGGCGGGGACAACACGGGCGGCGGAAACGGCGGGGGCAACGACAACGGTGGTGGTACGGGCGGAGGCGCCGACAACGGGGGAGGCGGGGGCAACGGAGGTGACACGGGCGGCGCCGGCGGCGGTGGCAATGGCTGAGCCCGCCGGGGGTGGGCCGCTCGAGCAGCTGCTCGTTGTGCAGCAACACGACACCAGCGCCGACCAGATCCGCCACCGGCGCGCCCATCTGCCCGAGCGGGAGGAGCTGGGGGTGGTCGAGCGCCAGCTGGCCCGTCTGCGCGGGCGGCGGGAGGAGCTGGCCGGCGGGCGGGCGCGCCTGGCCGGCGAGCAGGGCGCCCTCGAGGCCGAGGTGGAAGGACTCGAGCGCCGCCGCCGCGACCTCGACCGGCGCCTGGCCGCCGGCACGGTGCCCAAGGAGCTCGAGCGCCTGTCGGCCGAGATCGACGGAGTGGCCGCCCGCATCGGCGTCCTCGAGGACCGCGAGCTCGAGCTCATGGAGGCCATGGAGCCCGTCGATGCCGAGCTCGACGAGCTCGCCCGCGAGGAAGCCGGCGTGGCCGAACGGCGGGCGGCACTGCGTTCGGCGGTGAAGGACGCCGAAGCCGCCCTCGACGCCGAGCTGGCCCACCAGGCGGACGCCCGCGCCGCCGCCGTCGCCGCCGTGCCCCCCGACCTGCTCACGCGGTACGACGGGCTGCGCCGCCGCCTGGGCGGGGTGGCCGTGGCCCGCCTCGTGGCCGGCCGCTGCACGGGCTGCAACCTGCAACTGCCCACCAGCGAGGTCGAGCGCGTGCGTCACGAGGACGCCGCCGCCATGGTGACGTGCGAGCAGTGTGGCCGCCTCCTCGTGCGGTGAGGCGGCCCCGACCCCCCCGGCCGTGGCCGTCCTGCGGCGTTCTCGGCAAGCCGCTGGTCGCCGGGCGACGGTGCTCGTGTCGAGCAGCAACCGGCGGCTGGCCCTGAACCGTGTTCCTGTGGTTCCTGGGTGGCTCCCTCGTGATGGCCTGGGCGGTGTTCCGCGACCCGGCCGTCGACTACCGGCTGGTCATGGTGGGCGCCGTGCTCCCCGACCTGGTGGACGCGCCCTTCGGGGGGGCTCGGGTCGCGCACTCGGTCACCGCCAGCATCGTCCTGCTGGCCGTCGTCATGGTGGCCACGATCGGGCGCCGCCGCTTGCGCCGTCACCTGCTGGCGTTGCCCATCGGCACGTTCCTGCACCTCGTCCTCGACGGTGCCTTCGCCGTCACCACCGTCTTCTGGTGGCCGTTCACCAGTGGGTTCGACGACGAGCCGCTGCCGAGCGTGCGACGGGGCTGGTGGAACCTGCCCCTCGAAGCGCTCGGCGCCGTCGCGTTGGTGTGGGCGTGGCGCCACTTCGGCCTGGGCGACCGCTCCCGCCGGCGGCGCTTCGCCCGCACGGGCCGCCTCGACCCGTGCGGGCCGCGCCGCTGATGTGTGCTGCAATCGGGCCGTGCTCATCCTCGTCCGCCACGGCCGCACCGCGGGCAACGCCGCCCGGTTGCTGCTCGGACGCCTCGACCTGCCCCTCGACGAGTGTGGGCTCGAACAGGCGGCGCTCGTCGCCAAGACGCTGGGGGCCGTCGATCGCGTGGTTGCCAGCCCGCTCGGGCGCGCCCGCCAGACGGCGGAGGCCATCGGTCTCGCCGTCGACGTCGACGAGCGGTGGGTCGAGCT
>JBIOZN010000414.1:0-2405 GCA_044871175.1 Acidimicrobiales bacterium
TCTGGGTGATCACCGACGAGATCTACGAGCACCTCACGTACGGCGAGCACCGGTTCGTCTCGATGCCGACCGTCGTCCCCGATCTCGCGAACCAGTGCATCGTCGTCAACGGTGTCGCCAAGACGTATGCGATGACGGGGTGGCGCGTCGGCTGGCTGATCGCACCCGACGACGTCGCCAAGGCAGCCGCCAACTTCCAGAGCCACGCCACGTCCAACGTGGCCAACGTGGCCCAGGTCGCCGCCCTCGCCGCGGTGTCGGGACCCCTCGACGCCACCGCGCTCATGCGGGACGCCTTCGCCCGCCGGGCCCGCACCATGCACGAGTTGCTGATCGCCATCCCCGGCGTCACGTGCATCCAGCCCCAGGGCGCCTTCTACTGCTTCCCGTCCTTCGCCGGCGTGCTCGGGCGCGAGATCGGGGGCCGCACCCCGGCCACCAGCCTCGAGCTGGCCGACGTCGTGCTCACCGAGGCCAAGGTCGCCTTCGTCCCCGGCGAGGCCTTCGGCGCCCCCGGCTACGGGCGACTGTCGTTCGCGACGAGCGACGACCTCATCGTCGAGGGCGTCAACCGCATCGCCAAGCTGCTGTCCTGACGGCCTCCTGACGGCCTCCTCGACGGCCTCCTGACCGCTTCCCGGGCCCCCGGCTACCGGGTGGTAGCGAAGGTGGTACATACGCGTCGTGAGCACGAGCGATCCTGCCCCTGACGCGCTCCGCCTGGACGCGGTGGTGTTCGACCTCGACGGCGTCGTGACGGACACCGCCGCCACCCACGCGGCGGCGTGGAAGGAGGTGTTCGACCAGGTCCTCCGGGGGGCCACGCAAGAGCAGCCCGACACCTTCGTCCCCTTCGACATCGACGAGGACTACCGCCGGTACGTCGACGGGCGCCCCCGCTACGACGGCGTGGCCACGTTCCTCGCCAGCCGGGGGATCGAGCTGCCGTGGGGCAACCCCGACGACCCGCCCGAGGCCGAGACCATCTGCGGCGTCGGGAACCGTAAGAACGCCGTGTTCCTCGAGGTGCTCGAGCGCAACGGCGTCACCGTGTTCGAGGACGCCCGGCGGTTCCTCGACCGGCTCGCCCCCCGGGGGATCCGCGTCGGGCTCCAC
This sequence comes from Acidimicrobiales bacterium, assembly GCA_044871175.1. Taxonomy (GTDB): domain Bacteria; phylum Actinomycetota; class Acidimicrobiia; order Acidimicrobiales; family Ilumatobacteraceae; genus JBIOZN01. The sequence goes on from JBIOZN010000414.1 coordinate 1,117, forward strand.
ACGTCGAGCAAGAACGGCCGCACCGTCCTGCAGGCCGCCGGCCTGCTCGACCGCTTCGAGGTCATCGTCGACGGCAACGACCTGGTCGAGCTGAACCTGCCGGGCAAGCCCGACCCGGCCCCGTTCCGGGAGGCGGTCCACCGCCTCGGGGTCGCCCCCATCAACGCCGCCGTGGCCGAGGACGCGGTGTCGGGCGTGCGGTCCGGCCGCCGCGGCGGGTTCGGCCTCGTGCTCGGCCTGGCGCGGGGCGAGGCCAGCGCCCAGGACCTGCTCGACAACGGCGCCGACATGGCCATCGCCAGCTTCGACGAACTGCCCGAGGATCCGCTGGCCTGGCGCCGGGCCGGCGCGCCCCCGCCGCGCCCGCTGGCCGACGTCCCCGACGCCACGCCCCACGCCGTGCTCGAGCGCCTCGCCGGGCGCCGCCCGGTGGTGTTCTGCGACTTCGACGGCACGTTGTCCGAGATCGTGCCCGACCCCGACGCCGCCACCATCACCGAGGACAACCGGCGCGCCCTGGCGCGGCTGGCGCGGCTGTGGCCGGTGGCGGCCGTGAGCGGGCGGGGGGCGGCCGACGTGGCCGGGCGCCTGGGCGTCGACGGCCCGTACGTGGCCGGCTCCCACGGCTTCGAGCTGCTGACCCCCGACGGCCAGACCACCACCAACGAACGGGCCGTCGCCTGGCTGCCCCGGCTGGCGGCGGCCCGCGATGAGCTGCAGCGGGAGTTCGGCCGGATCCCGGGCGTGCTGGTCGAGGACAAGACCTTCGCCATCGCCGTGCACTACCGCAACGTCGACCCGTCCGAGCACGAACGCATCCGCAATCGGGTGGCCGACCAGGCGGCCCAGCGCCGCCTGGCCTCCTCGGGCGGCAAGATGGTGGTCGAGCTGCGCCCGCCGCTGCCGTGGGACAAGGGCGCGGCCGTCGTGGACCTGCTGAAGCGGGTGGCGCCCGAGGGCGACGCCGCCCCCATCTACTTCGGCGACGACCTCACCGACGAGGACGCCTACCGCGTCCTGCGCGGGTGGGGTGTGGGCGTCGTCGTGCGCGGCGGCGACCATCTCACCGCCGCCGACTTTGCCGTCGACTCGCCCTCGGGGGTGGCCGCGCTGCTCGACGCCCTGGCCGAACGGCTCGAAGCCGGCCAGGCCCAGGAGGCCGAGGCGGCGGCCGCCCCGCACGCCACCGCCACCCCCACCGCCGACCCGTGGGTGCTCGCCTACGAGGGCTACGACCCGCCCAAGGAGGGCCTGCGGGAGGCGCTCACCGCCCTGGGCAACGGTCGTTT
>JBIOZN010000415.1:0-3660 GCA_044871175.1 Acidimicrobiales bacterium
ATGCCGTTGGTGGCCACCGCGGTGGTGGCCCAGGGGGTGGCCAGCGGGCCGCTGCGCACCGCGCAGACGGGGTTGTCGATGCAGTTCTACGCCCAGCGATTGACCTCGGGGGGCACGATCCCGGGCAAGCAGCCGGCCGCCTCGCCCACGACCGGGCCCGCCGCCACGCCTACCACGACGGCGACGGCGGGGAGGGGGGCGGCGGCGGCGGCCGGGCCGGCGGGCGCGGCGGTGGCGGCGACCACGCTGGCCACAGGGGCGGTGCGCAACACGGCGCAGGCGACGGCCCGAGCGGCGGCCAGCAGCCCGGGTGAGGCGGGTTGATGGTGGAGCAGCGTCCGCCGCGCGCCTACCGGTTCGCTGAGCTGCGCCGGGCCGGGCTGTTCGGCTCGATCCCGCTCACGCTGCTGATCCCGGGGTTGACCGCGCTGATCGGGGCGTGGGCGGGGGTGGCCGGGTTTGTGCCCTGGCCGCTGGTGGCCCCGTTGGTGGTGGGCGGGGCGGTGATCGCGCTGGGCCGGGTGCGGGGCCGGCCGTTGCACGCCATGTTCCCGGCGCTGGTGCGGTTCGGGTGGCGCCGGCTGCGGGGCCGGCATCGCTGGTATCGGCCGGTGCCGCTGATCTGCGATGACGGGATCCCGGTGGCGGTGCCCGCCGAGCTGTCGGGCCTGGATTTGTACGAGGTGGACGTGAACTGGGTGGCCACTGGCCGGCGTCACCCGATGGGGGTGGTGCACGACCGGGGGGCGGGCACCGTGTCGGCCACCGTCCGGGTGAACGGGGACGGCCAGTTCGCGCTGCTCGACGATCGGGAGCAGGAGTCCCGGGCCGACGGTTGGGGTGGGGCGCTGGGCGGCTTCGCCCGGGAACGCACCCAGGTGCTGCGGGTGAAATGGGATGACTGGGCGGCCCCGGTGCCGTTGACCGATCAGATCGGCCTGCTCGAGCGCCGCTGGGCCGACGAGCCGTCCACCCCGGCGCGCGACTCCTATCTCGAACTGATGCACGCCGTGGCCCCCGATGTGGTGCGCCACGAGGTGCTGGTGACCGTGACGGTGGCGGTGAGCCGTAGCCGGCGGGCCCGGCGGCGCCGCGACGGGTTGGAGGCGGCGATCGCCACGTTGTCGGAGGAGCTGCGCCTGTTCCGGGACCGGTTGGACAGCGCTCGCATCCAGCTGCCGGCGGTGTTGTCGGCGGCCGATCTGATCGTGGCCGCCCGGGTGCGTTCGGACCCGTCGGCGGGTGAGCTGCTGGCTGGGTTGCGCCAGTCGTTGGCCGCCTCCACCGGGTGGGCGGCGCCGAACTTCGGGCCGATGACGGTGACCGAGGAGCTGGCGGTGGTGCGGGTGGATCGGGCGGTGCATCGCAGCTGGTGGTTCGCCCGCTGGCCCCGCCGGGAGCTGGCCGACGCCGGGTGGATGTCGGCGCTGATCGACGGGATGGACTGCATCCGCACGGTGTCGGTGGTGTTCGAACCGATCGCCCCGTCGCAGTCGGATCGGGCGGTGGACCGGGAGCTGGTGAAACGGGAGGCGAACATGGAGTCCCGCCGCCGCCGCGATTTCCGGGTGTCAGGCAAAGACCACAAGGCGGCCGAGGAGGCCAAGGCCCGCGAAGCCGAGCTCAACGCCGGGTTCCCGGAGATGTTCTACGTCGGGTTCATCACCCTGACCGCGTTCGATGATCCCACCATCGAGGCCCAGGGGGCGCAGATGGAACAGGTGGCGGCCCAGGCGGGCAACGAGCTGCAACCGCTGTGGGGCCAGCAGGCCGACGGCTGGGTGGGCTCGCTGCCGTTGGGCCGTTCGATCGCCCAGCGGGTGATGGCGGGATGAGCGCGCCGCCCGAGCTGCATGAGCGGCGCCGGACCGCGGCCACCCAGAGCCCGCCGCCGCCCCGGCGGGGTCGGCGCCGTGGCCGGGAGCAGGATCCGGCGGCCGGGTCGACGCCGGCCGGGCTGCCCCCGGTGCGGGCGGGGGCGCCACCGGCCCGGTCCAATCCGGGGGTGCGGGTGGCCCGCCATCGGGCCACCACCGCCCATTTGGCGTCGGTGCACCCGTTTCACGGGGGCCACGCCCTGGCCGATGTGGCCGCCCCGTTCGTGGGGGTGAACCGCACCGATGGCGGATCGGCGTGGTGTTATGACCCGTTCGAGCTGTACGGGCGGGATCTGGGTGGGGGCACGATCCTGACCAACTCGAACATGTTGGTGTTGGGTGAGCCCGGCAACGGCAAGTCCACGGCGGTCAAGACCATGCTGTGGCGCCAGGCCGGCTATTACGGGCCCCGCCGGTTTCTCGCCATCTCCGACCCCAAAGGGGAGTACGGGAGGCTGGCCGGCGCGTTGGGCATGCCCACGGTGAAGCTGATGCCCGGCGGGCGGGACCGGCTCAACCCGCTCGACCCCGGTCCGGGTGATCGGGAGCTCAGCTTGCTGGCCCGCCAGGGGCTGCTCGCCGGGATGCTCGGTCTGGCCTTGGGCCGCGACCTGAACGTGGTGGAACAAGCGATCCTGGCCATCACGGTGGCCAAGCTGGACGCCGCCCACCGGTCGAGCGCACCGGCCACGCTGGGCGACCTGGCCCGGCTGCTGGGCGGCATGCCCGCCGAGTTGCGCTGCCACCAGCATCTCAGTCTGCTGTCGGAGGCCGAGCTGAACGGGTCGTTGACGGCGTTGCGCCTGGCGTTGGTGCGCCTGTTGGAGCAGACGCTGCGGGGCATGTTCGACGGCCCGTCGACGGTGCCCGCCGACTGGATGAACGGCAGCGGGCTCACCTTGGACTTGTCGGCGGTGTTCGACAACGCCGAGGCGTTGCAGCTGGTGCAGTTGACCGCCAACACCTGGTTGACCGCGCAGCTGGCGGCGCTGGCCGCCCAGAACCGCCGCGGGATCCTGGTCGAAGACGAGATGTGGGTGACCACCGGTTCGGAACGGGCGGCCAAGGCGTTGCAGGCCCGCCTGAAGCTGTGCCGCCTCTACGGGATCTGGAACATGCTGGTCACCCACCGGCTGTCGGACCTGCGCGCCCAGGCCGACGACGGCTCGTCGGCGGCCAAGGTGGCCGAAGGGCTGGTGGGTGACATTCAGACCAAGGTGGTGTTCCGCCAGGCCACCGACCAGCTGGCCGACGCCGCCCGGCTGCTGCGCCTGAACGCCAAGACCACCGCCCTGCTCCCCGAGCTGACCAAGGGGCGCGCCCTGTGGCTGGTGGCGGGCCGCAAAGCGGTGGTGCATCACGTGCTGGGCGAGCACGAAGCCCATCTGACCGACACCGACGCCGCCATGGCCGCCTGAAGCCATGGGTTCACGTGCACGCAAGCGGTGTGGGCGGTGATGGGCGACGACCGGGGGCGGGTGGATCGCGACGAGGTGCTGGGCCGGGTGGACCTCGAGCGGCTGCTCGACTCACTGGCGGGGCCCAGTGATCGGCGCCGGCGGTGGCGCTGCCCGGACCGCGACCATCCCGACGAGCACCCGTCGGTCACCGTGCGGGTGGGCGGCGACGGGGTGCAACGGTGGCGGTGCTGGTCGGGGGGCCACGGGGGCACCGCCATCGACGCGGTGGTGGCCGCCCACGGCGTGGACCCGGGAGGGGCGTTGCGCTGGCTGGCCGAGCAGCACGCCCACCTTCGGGTGCTGGACCGGCCGCCACCGGCCCC
>JBIOZN010000416.1:0-5927 GCA_044871175.1 Acidimicrobiales bacterium
CCGGCGCGGCGATCCCGGCGTCGGGGGGCGCCGACAGTGGGGGCGGCGCGGTGGTGCCGGGGTTCGAAGCCCTCGACGAGGCGGCCGACGACGCCCTGTTCGGGGCCGAGCCCGGGGCGCTCGGCCAGGCTCTGGCCAACGCCGGCCGTACGGTGGCGGTGATCGGCAATGCCGACATCGAGGCCCGCGACGATGAGGGCACGATCGAGCACCGGGAGGTGGCCTTGGCCGGCATGGACCGCGCCGGGCGCGGGGCCGCCGGCCGGGTCGACCCGGGACTGTCGGTCACCACTCCCGGGGCGCCCGGTGGCCGGACGATGGACACCGCCGGCATGGCCGCGGCGCTGGACGCCGTGTGGCCGGCGGCCGCTCTCGTCGTGGTGGAGGTGAGCGACCTCGAACGGCTCGAGCAGGCCGGCGGGAGCGGGGATGCCACCGACGCCCGGGCCGCCGCCCTGGCCCGGGGCGACGACCTGCTCGCCGCCGTGCGGGCCCGGGCCGGGCCCGACGACCTCGTCCTCGTCGTGGCCCCCGCCGCCGCCGGTGACGCCCGGGGCCTCACCGTCGTGGCCGCCGCCGGCGCCGGGCTGCCGGCGGGGGGCGCCGCCCGCACCGGCACGACCCGACGCGACGGTTACGTCACCTTGCCCGACCTTGCCGTCACCACACTGGACGCGCTGGGTGTACCCATCCCCGACAGCATGAACGGCAACCCGCTGGTGGCCGCCGGCGGCCCGGCCAACGACCTCGCCCGGCTGCGCGCGGTGGTGGACGACGACGAGCGGGCCCACTTCCGGGACCGGGCGGTGGGGCCGGTGAGCGTCGTGTTCGTGGCCGGCCAGGTCCTCACCTACGCGGTCGCGCTGTGGTGCTGGCGGCGGAGCAGCCGCCTTCCCGCCGGCGTGGTCCTGGCCGGGCTCGTGCTCATGGCCATGCCCGTCGTCGGCTTCGTCGCCGGGCTGGTGCCCTACCGCCACCTCGGCCTGGTGGGCTTCACGCTGGCCGTGCCCGCGGTCGCCCTCCTGCTCGCCCTCGCGGTGCGGCCGCTGGCCCACATCCACCGCTACGCGCCGCCGCTGGTCCTGGCCGCCCTCACCCTCGGGGTCCTCGTGCTCGACGTGGCCACCGGCGCGCACCTGCAGCTCGACACGGTCTTCGGCTACTCGCCCACCGTCGCCGGGCGCTTCGCCGGGTTCGGGAACCTCGCCTTCGCGCTCGTGGGCGCGACCGCCGTCGTCGTCGCCGCCGGCCTGCCCGCCGTGCTGGCCCCGCCCGGCGCCACCGCCGCCGACCCCGTGCGGGACCGGCGCCTCGCCCTGGCCGCCGCCGTCCTGGGCGTGGCGGTCCTCGCCGACGGCCTGCCCGCCCTGGGCTCCGACCTCGGCGGCGCCCTCACGCTCGTGCCCGCAGCCGCCGCGGTGTTGCTCGTCCTCGGGCGATGGCGCATCACGCCGGCTCGCGTCGGGCTGGCGGCGGCGGCCACCGTCGCCGTCGTGGTGGCCATGGCCGCCCTCGACCTCGCTCGCCCGCCCGACGCCCGCACCCACATCGGGCGCTTCGCCGCCCGGGTGCTCGACGGTGACGCCGGGATCGTCGTGCGCCGCAAGCTGGCCGCCAACTGGGCCATCTTCACGTCGTCGGTGTGGACGCTGCTGCTGCCCGTCGTCGTCGCCCTCCTGGTCGTACTGGCGACCCATCCCCGCAGCCCGCTCACCCGGTTGCGCCACCACGTGGTGGGCGTGGAGGCGGGCCTCCTCGGCGCCGCCGTCGTCGCCGGGCTGGGCTTCGCCCTCAACGATTCGGGCGTGGCCGTGCCCGCCATGATGCTGGCCGTCATCGTGCCCTGGCTGCTGTGGCTGCTGGACGTCGACCCACCGCCGAGCCTGCCAGCGACCGCCGCCGCCGCCGCTCTCCCGGCGGCCCAGACCCGATCGCGGGCGGCGTGATCGTCCTCCTGCTGCCGCTGGCCGGCGGCATGGCGGCGGGGCTGGCGGCCTGGTTGGCCCTCGAACGGCTCCTCGACCAACCGCTGCTCACCCGCACCAACTACCGGGGAGCCGGCGTTCCGGTGGCCGGCGGCGTCGTGCTGGTGGTGGCCGTCGTGGCGGTGGGCGCGGTCCACGCCGCCTGTCGTGCCGCTCTGCTGATCAGCGACGCCAACGGGGCTCGCAGCCTCGATCGCACGGTGCTGGCCGTGCTCGGCTTCGGCTTCCTCGGCCTGCTCGACGACCTGGTCGGCGGCACGAGCGACCCGGGGGCCCGGGGGCTGGCCGGGCACGGGCGCGCCCTGCGCCACGGACACGTCACCACCGGCGTGCTCAAGCTGGTGGGTGGGATCCTGGTGGCCGCCGTGGCCGTCGGGTCGGCCGAGCGCGCCGGTATCGACGGGTGGTTGCGCGACGTCGCCCTGGTGGCGGCGGCCGCCAACCTGGCCAACCTGCTCGACCGGGCGCCCGGCCGTACCCTGAAGGTCGCCCTCGTGGCCGTGGCCGTCCTGGTCGTCGCCGCCGCCGAACCGGCGCTGGTCACCGGTCCCGTGGTGGTGGCGGGCGCCGGCGCCGCCCTGCTGGTGCCCGACCTGCGCGAGCGGCTCATGCTGGGCGACAGCGGCGCCAACCCCATCGGCGCGGCCGTCGGCGTGGGCGTCGTGCTGACCTGCTCGCCGGCCACGCGCCTGGTCGTCCTGGTCGTGCTGGTGGTGCTCACCGTGCTCAGTGACCGGGTGAGCTTCACGTCGGTGATCAACCGCACGCCGCCGTTGCGGGCCCTCGATCGGGTTGGGCGGGTCCGCCGGGAGGGCGAACACCGCCGCTAACGTTCCTCCGTGCCGAAGCACATCTTCGTGACCGGCGGGGTGGCCAGCTCGCTCGGCAAGGGGCTCACGGCGTCCAGCATCGGTCGCCTGCTCAAGATGCGGGGCCTGCGGGTGACGATGCAGAAGCTCGACCCGTACATCAACGTCGACCCCGGCACCATGAACCCCTTCGAACACGGCGAGGTGTTCGTCACCGACGACGGCGGCGAGACCGACCTCGACCTCGGCCACTACGAGCGCTTCGTCGACGAGGACCTGTCGCGCAGCTCCAACGCCACCACCGGGTCGATCTACCAGGCAGTGCTGGCCATGGAGCGCCGGGGCGAGTACCTCGGGCGCACCGTGCAGGTCATCCCCCACATCACCGACGAGATCAAGCGCCGCATCCGCCGGCTGGCCACCGACGACGTCGACGTCGTGATCACCGAGGTCGGCGGCACCGTGGGCGACATCGAGATCCTCCCGTTCCTCGAGGCACTGCGGCAGTTCCGCAAGGACGTGGGGCGCGACAACCTGTGTTACGTCCACGTCACCCTGGTGCCCTTCATCGGCCCGTCGGGCGAGCAGAAGACCAAGCCCACCCAGCACTCGGTCACCGAGCTGCGCAGCCGCGGCATCCAACCCGACGTCATCGTGTGCCGCAGCGAGGCGCCACTGTCTCCCTCGCTCAAGCGCAAGATCTCCAACCTGTGCGACGTCGACGAGCACGCCGTCGTCAACGCCGCCGACACCCGCAACATCTACGAGCTGCCGCTCGTCCTGCACGACGAGGGCCTCGACGACGAGGTGTGCCGCATCCTGCGCCTCGACGGCGAGCCCGACACGTCGTCGTGGGAAGCGCTGGTCGACCGCATGGAGCACGCCGACCGGCGGGTGCGGGTGGGGCTGATCGGCAAGTACGTCGACCTGCCCGACGCCTACCTGTCGGTGGTGGAGAGCCTGAAACACGCCGGGTTCCACCGCGGCGCCACCGTCGACATCGAGTGGGTGCGCGCCGAGGAGGTCGAGGGCCTGCTCGTCGGCGGGCGGCTGGCCGACCTCGACGGCATCGTGATCCCCGGCGGCTTCGGCGAGCGGGGCATCGAGGGCAAGATCGCCGCCGCCGGCTACGCCCGCGAGCACGACGTGCCGTGCCTGGGGCTGTGCCTGGGCATGCAGGTGATGACGATCTCCTACGCCCGTGACGTGCTCGGGCTGGCGGGGGCCAACTCCACCGAGTTCGACCCGGCCACCCCGCATCCCGTCATCGACCTCATGGACGACCAGCGGGAGATCACCGACCTGGGCGGCACGATGCGCCTGGGCGCCTACTGGGCCGTGCTCACGCCGGGCACCAAGGTGGCGGCCGCCTACGGCGAACCGGTGGTGAGCGAGCGCCACCGGCACCGCTACGAGTTCAACCCCAAGTACCGCAGCCGGTTCGAGGCCCGCGGGTCGTGGGTGTGCGCCGGCGTGTCACCCGACAAGCGCCTGGTCGAGTTCACCGAGCTGGCCGACCACCCGTTCTGGGTCGGCACCCAGGCCCACCCCGAGTTCAAGAGCCGGCCCGACCGGCCGCATCCGCTCTTCCGGGAGTTCGTGGGCGCCTCCCTGGCCCGGGCCGAGGGGCGCAACCCGCCCATCCCGTTCCCGACACCGGGCAACGGCGACGGCGACCGCGACGGGGACGCGTCGGTCCGGGCGCTCCCGGTCGAGCGCTCGGCATGAACACGTTCCGCCGGGTGGCCGAGCGCACCGTCCACCAGGGCCACCTGTGGCGGGTGGCGGTGGCCACCGTCGAAGCCCCCGACGGCGAGCGCTTCGAGCGCGACGTCGTGCTGTCGCCCGGGGCGGTGGGCGTCGTGCCCGTGCTGGCCGACCCCGAGGGCGGGTTCGCGGTGGTGCTCGTGCGGCAGTACCGCGCCGCCGTCGACGCCGACGTGCTCGAGATCCCGGCCGGGATGTGCGACGTCACCGACGAGCCCGCCGAGACCACCGCCGGGCGTGAGCTGGTGGAGGAGGCGGGGCTGGCGGCCGGCCGCCTGGAACGCCTGGCCGTGTTCCACAACGCCATCGGGATGACCAACCACTTCACCTACCTCTCTCTGGCCACCGAGCTGACCCCGGCCGACCACGACCGCCAGGGCGCCGAGGAGCAGGCGATGGAGGTCGTGCAACTGCCGTTGGCCGACGCCTTGGCCATGGTCGAGCGGGGCGAGATCACCGATGCCAAGACCGTGATCGGGCTGCTCCTGGCCGATCGGCGTCTCGCCGCCTGCACATGAGCGGGGCGGCCCTGCCGCTGGAAGCCGAGGAGTTCCTCACCTGGCTGGCCGTCGAGCGCGGGCGGGCCGCCAACACCTTGGCCGCCTACCGGCGCGACCTCGACGCCTACGTGCGCTGGCTGGCCGATCAACGTCGCGGCCTCGACGGGGTCGACGACGCCGATATCACCGCCTACGTGGCCCACCAGCGGGCCGCGGGGCGGGCGCCCAGCTCCACCGCCCGGTCGCTGGTGGCGGTGCGCTCGTTCCACCGGTTCTCGGCGCTCGAGGGACGCGCCGAGCACGACCCGGCGGCCGACGTGGCCGTGCCCCGGGTGCCGGCGGGGCTGCCCAAGCCGCTCACCGAGGACGAGGTCGCGGCGCTGCTCGGGGCGGTCACCGGCCACCGCCCCGTCGACCGGCGCGACCGGGCCGTGCTCGAAGTCCTCTACGGCACCGGGGCGCGCATCTCCGAGGTGGTGGGGCTGGCACTGGGCGACCTCGACCTGGATGGCGGCCTGGCCCGGCTGTTCGGCAAGGGCGCCAAGGAGCGCATCGTGCCGCTGGGACGCCTGGCGCGGGTCGCCATGGGTGAGTGGTTGGCGCCGGCGGGCCGGGCGGCGCTGGCTCCGCCGCAGTGGCGCCGGCGCGGCGACGCCGAGGCCGTGTTCCTCAACCAGCGGGGCGGCCGGCTGTCGCGCCAGGGCGCATGGGCGATGGTGCGGGCCCACGGCGACCGTGTCGGCCTGGGCGAGCGCCTGAGCCCGCACGTGCTGCGCCACAGCTGTGCCACCCACATGCTCGACCACGGCGCCGACATCCGGGTCGTGCAGGAGCTGCTCGGGCACGCCTCGATCTCCACCACGCAG
>JBIOZN010000417.1:0-7127 GCA_044871175.1 Acidimicrobiales bacterium
CCCCCGCGCCCCAGGTGCTGGCGGCCAATGTGGACGTGGTGGGCCTGTGCCATGCGCTGTCGGCGCCGCCCAAGCCGCGGCGACTGGAGCGCGAGCTGGTGCTGGCGTTCGACTCGGGGGCGACCCCGCTGGTGCTCCTCACCAAGGCCGACCTGGCCGGCGATCTCGGGGCGGCCGCCCGACTGGTGGCGGTGGTGGCGCCGAGCGTGGAGGTGCAGGCGGTGAGCGCCCGGCGGGGCGACGGCCTCGCCGACCTGCAGGCCCGCCTGGCCGGCGTCCGTGGCCTCACCCTGGCCCTCCTGGGAGCGTCGGGGGTGGGCAAGTCGACGCTCGTGAACGCCCTGGCCGGCGCCGCCGTGCAGCGCACCGCCGAGGTCCGGGCGAGCGACCAGCGGGGGCGTCACACCACCACTGCAACCGAGCTCGTGCGGCTTCCCGGCGGGGGGCTGTTGGTGGACACGCCGGGGTTGCGCGCCCTTGCCCTGTGGAGCGAGGGACAGGGGCTGGCGCGCGCCTTCGCCGACGTCGTCTCGGTGGGTGAGCGCTGCCGCTTCGCCGACTGCACGCACCGGAGCGAACCGGACTGCGCGGTGCGCGAGGCGGTGGCCGAGGGCCGGCTCGACGCCGCCCGGGTGGTCAGCTGGCAACGCCTGAGCGCCGAGCTCCACGCGCTGGCCGAGGAGCGGCGAGCGAGCGAGCGGGCGCGGGGAAGCGGGCGCGGCCGCCGCCGCTGACGGTTAGGTCACTTCTCGCGCGTATGCCGCGCGAAAGTGACCCGACCCTCACACCACGGGAGGTGGCATGCCGGTCCATCCGCAGGCGCAGGCGGTCCTCGATCTCATGGCCGCCTTCGGCATCGAGCAGATCTCCGACCTGGGCGTCGAGGGGGCGCGGGCCGCCCTCGTGCAGCTGGGCGCCGACACCCCGCGACCCGACATGGCCGAGGTGCGCACCGTGCCCATCCCCGGTCCGGCCGGCACGATCCCCGCCCGGCTCTACCGTCCGGAGGGCGCGCCCACGGACGGGGCGCCCGTGGTCGTCTGGTTCCACGGCGGCGGTTGGGTCATCGGCAGCCTCGAGACCTCCGACGCCACCTGTCGCTGGCTGGCCCGCCGCAGCGGAGCCGTCGTCGTTTCCGTCGACTACCGGCTCGCGCCCGAGCACGCCTTCCCCGCCGCCGTCGACGACGCCTGGGCGGCGACGCAGTGGGTGGCCACCCAGGGCGACGCGTTGGGAGTCGACACCGACCGTCTCGTCGTGGCCGGCGACTCGGCCGGCGGCAACCTGGCCGCCGTCGTGGCCCTGCTGGCCCGCGACGCAGGCGGGCCCTCGATACGGCTGCAGGTCCTCGTGTACCCGGCCGTCGACGGCCGGCTCGGGCAGCGGTCGATCACCGAGAACGGCCGCGGCTACGCGCTCACCCAAGCCGACATGGACTGGTTCTACCGGCACTACGGCCTGGGGACGGCGGTCTCGGCCGAGGACTGGCGGCTGTCGCCGCTGCTGGCCTCGGCGCTGACCGGCCTTGCCCCCGCGGTCGTCGTCACGGCCGAGTTCGACCCTTTGCGTGACGAGGGTGACGCGTACGCCGCCGCCCTCGAAGGGGCCGGCGTAAGTGTCCAGCACCGGCGCTTCGAGGGCATGATCCACGGGTTCTTCGGCATGGTGGGCACGGTCGATGCCGCCGAGGAGGCCCAGGAGGAGGTGGCCAAGGCCATCGCGTCCGCCGTCACCTGACCCGCGGGCGACGGGCGTCAGTGCGGCGTGGCGTCGGCCGGTCCCGGCCTGCCGGCGGGGGCGGCGGGGCGGCGGAGCGGCCGGGCGGCGGAGCGGCCGGGCGGCGGAGCGGCCGGGCGGCGGAGCGGCCGGGCGGCGGAGCGGCCGGGCGGCGGCGAGCTGCACGTCTCGGCGCGAAATCCGCCACATATGGCGGCATTCGCGCCGAGAGTTTCGGCCCGGCGGGCGGGGGCGGCTGGGGCGGCGGGAACGGCCGGGCCGGGCGGCCGTGCGGGGCCGCCCCCGGCGTCGAGTGGCATGGCGAGGCACGGTGTCAGGGCGGCGTGGCGGCTGGCGTCCACGCTCCCGGCGTCAGTGGGCCGTGGTGGCGACGTCCACGGCGACGAAGCGGGGCAGGACGGCGTCGAGCCCGGCGAGGGTGAACACGTCGGTCAGACGGCCGTCGGGCACCACGACCCGCAGCTCCCCGCCCCGGGCCCGCGCCCGTCGTTGGGTCCCGACGAGCAGGCCGAGGCCCACCGAGTCGCAGACCGCCAAGCCCGTGAGGTCGACCACCACGACCTCACCGGGGTGGTCGACGACGAGGCCGACGAGGTGTTCACGGCCCCGGGGGACGGTGGCCAGGTCGAGCTCACCGCCGAGCGCCAGGACGGCGACCCCGGCATGCTCATACCGATGGCCGACCAGGTCCATGGCCGCGCGAACCTAGCCGTGGAGATGGCGATCGACCTCGACCCCGCCCACTCCGGCGCCCACGCCGACCCCATCGCGGCCGCCGAGTGCCTGCTGGCCGGCCTCGACGACCCGGTCGCCGGGCCGGGAACGGGTGAGCGCCGACTGGTGCACCTGCACCGGCTCCCCGGCCGGCCGGCGCGATACGCCGAACCGGCGATGCCCGTGCGCCCCGACGTGTGGCGAGCCTTCGGGCGGCCCGGCCTGTGGACCCACCAGGCTGCGGCCATCGACCGGGTCCGGGCGGGAGCCAGTGTCGTCGTGGCCACGGGGACCGCCTCGGGCAAGTCGCTGTGCTACCAGGTGCCCATCGCCGAGGCGGTGACGGCGACGCCGGGCGGCACCGCCCTGCTCGTGTTCCCCACCAAGGCGCTCGCCCAGGACCAGCTCCTGAAGCTGATCGGCCTCGACCTGCCCGGCCTCACCGCCGCCACCTACGACGGCGATACCAGTCCCGAGGACCGCGCCTGGGTCCGCCGCCAGGCCAATGTCGTGCTCACCAACCCCGAAATGCTGCACGGCGCCCTGCTGCCCTACCACGGCCGTTGGGCCGAGTTCCTCGCCCGGCTGCGCTACGTCGTGGTGGACGAGCTGCACGTGCTGCGGGGCGTGTTCGGTTCGCACACCGGCCACGTGCTGCGCCGGTTGCGCCGAGTCGCGGCCCGCTACGGAGCCGAGCCGGCGTTCGTGTTCTCGTCGGCCACCATCGGAGAGCCCGCCCGGCTGGCCAGCGACCTCTGCGGCCTGCCCGTGGAGGCCATCACCGACGACGGGTCGCCTCGCGGTGAGCGTCTCCTGGCGCTGTGGAACCCGCCGCTGCTCGACGCCGATCGCGGCATCCGGGCGTCGGCCCACCGCGAGACCGCCCGCGTGGTGAGCGCGCTGGTGGCCGGAGGCTGGCGCACGGTGGGGTTCACCCGCAGCCGGCGCGGCACCGAGGTCGTGGCCGCCGACGTGCGCCGGCGACTGCGGGAGGGGGCCGGCGACGGTGGTGCGGCTCCGGGACGTGGGGGAGGGCAGGGTCCGGGGTCGGGGCCGGCGCTGGAGCTCGCCGAGCGCGTCCGGGCCTATCGGGCCGGCTATCTCCCCGCCGAGCGCCGCCAGCTCGAAGCCGACCTGTTCGCCGGTCGACTGCGGGGGGTCGTCGCCACCAGCGCGCTCGAGCTGGGCGTCGACGTCGGCGGGCTCGACGCCTGCGTGCTCGACGGCTTCCCCGGCACCATCGCCTCGATGTGGCAGCAGGTGGGCCGGGCGGGGCGGGCTCACGACGGTGCCGTGGCTGTCCTGGTGGCCGGCGCCGACCAGCTCGACCAGTGGTTGATGGCCCACCCGGGAGAGGTCGTGTCCCGGCCCCCCGAGCCGGCCGTGGTGAACCTGGCCAACCCATGGGTGCTCGTGCCGCAACTGGCGTGCGCCGCCTACGAGGCGCCGCTCGCCCCCGACGACGAGGTCTACTGGGGGGACCTGCTCGACGACGGCGTGCGCCATCTCGTGCTCGAGGACCGGGTGAAGCTGCGACGCGGGCGCGCCTACTGGTGCGGTCGGGGCAGCCCCGCGCCGGGCCTCGGCTTGCGCTCGGGCGCCCAGGACGAGTTCCGCATCGCCGAGGCCGACGGTTGGCAGGTGGGCACCGTCAACGGTGCCCGCGCCCTGGAAGCGGTGCATCCGGGTGCCATCTACCTGCACCAGGGCCAGCAATATCGGGTGCACCAGCTCGACCTGGTGGAGCGGGTGGCGGTGGTGGCACCCGTGGATACCGACGAGTACACGATGGCCCGCTCCGAGCTGACGGTGCGGGTGTTCGGCGCCGACCACCACCGGCGGGTGGGACGGGCGGAGGCGGCCGTCGGCTCACTAGAGGTGGTGAGTCACGTCGTCGGCTACGAGCGGCGCGACGGGCGCACGCGGGAGGTGCTCGGGCGGGAGCCGCTCGACTTGCCGCCGGCCCGGCTGGTGACGCGCGGGCTGTGGTACACGGTGGACGACGCCGTGCTCGCCCGCGCCCGGCTCGACACCGGCCGCTTGCTGGGCTCGTTGCACGCCCTCGAGCACGCCGCCATCGGGATCCTGCCGCTGTTCACGATATGCGACCGCTGGGACGTCGGTGGCGTGTCGACGGCCTGGCAGGCAGACACCGAGCGCCCCACGGTGGTGATCTACGACGGCTATCCCGGCGGCATCGGGATCGCCGACCTCGCGTTCGCCGCCGCCGAACGCCACCTGGCCGCCACGCGGGCGGTGATCGAGCGCTGCCGGTGCCACCGGGGATGCCCGAGCTGCGTGCAGTCGCCCAAGTGCGGCAACGGCAATGAGCCTCTCGACAAGCCGGGCGCGCTCGCCCTGCTGCGGGCCATCCTGGGCTGAGGCGCTCGTTGCGGGGAGGCCGACAGCCGCCCAGAAGTCCGTGTTGCGGCCGGAAGGCGGTCGCCCCGGAGTTCACGGCTCCACCGCCATCACCGCGCTGGCGCCTACGGAGACGTCGCCGAGCAGGCCCCCGATGAGGGGCACGTCGGTGGGGGCGCGGTAGCGCACCTCGACCCGCACCCGTCCCGCCCGTTCGACGACGTCGACCTGGAGGCGAGCGGGGTCGAGACCCGTCGCCCGCTGGGCGGCGGCGCGCCCGGCCTCGACGGCGCCGCCGGCCGCCGCCACGGCCGCCGCCCGGGCTCCCTCCCGGGCGGCGTGCACGGTGGCCACGTCGTCGCGCGCCACGAGCGCCACCTGGACGGCGCCCAACAGCACCATCACCACGAGCGGCAGGGCGATGGCAAGCTCGACGGCGGCCTGGCCGGCGTCCCGGCGGGTCACCCGACCTTGTCCGTGACGATACGGAAGGTCTTGTCGAACAGACCGCCGACCTTCCCGGCGCCTCCGCCGGTGGTGGCCCAGGCGACGAGGAGGAGGGCGACGAGGGCGGCGCCGAGCAGCACGAGGGCGTACTCGGCCGTGGCCTGCCCACGGTCGTCCCGGCGGGCCAGGGCGGCATGGACACGAACGATGACAGTGACGAGGAGGGTGGGCATGGCGATGTTCTCCCAGGGTCGAGACGCGTGGGCGCGGAGTTGCGAAGGGGAGGCCCGGGAAGGGCGAAGAGGTGGCCGGAAGGGCGAAGAGGCGGCCGGAAGGGCCGAGAGGCGGCCGGAAGGGCCGAGAGGCGGCCGGAGGGCCGAGAGGCCCGGAGGCGAAGAGGCCGGAAAGGCGAAGAGGCCGGAAAGGCGAAGGGAGGCGGTCGCTGGCGGGGCTACAGCCGCAAGGACCGCAAGGCGCCGGCGAGCAGCGGCGCGATGGTGAGCAGCACGAAGCCGGGGAGCGTGCAGCCCACCAGGGGAAAGCACAGGCGGACGGGCAGGCGGCGGGCGGCGACCTCGGCCCGGCGCCGTCGCTCGCGCCGGGCGTCGTAGGCGAGGTGCTCCAGAGCCGGCGCCAGGGGGACGCCGTAGCGCTCGGTGGCCACGAGGGCGCCGATGAGGGGACGCACCGGGTCGCCGAGCTGGTCGGGCATGGCGGCCAGCGCATCAGCCAGGCGCTGGCCCCGATCGGTGCGCTGGACCGCGCCCGCGAACGCGGCGGCGAAGGGCGGCGGGGCCCGACGGGCCAGCTGCTGGACGATGAGGGCGACGGTGAAGCCCGCGTCGGCGGCCAGGGCCACGAGGTCGATGACTTCGGGCAAGCCCCCGATGACGCTGGCGCGGGCGGCGGCCCGACGGCGCACGTGGCGCCAGCGCCGGGCGATGAGCACGCCCGTCGCCGCCGCCACAACCAGCGGGGGCCACACCGCCACCAGGGCGACGCCGAGGACGACGATGGCGGCGACCCGCAACGGCGTACGCGGCCCGGCGCGAGGCCGCGCGGGGACGCCGAGCGCCAGCGGCGACGACCCATCGGCGCCCAACACCAGCGGCGACGACCCGCCAGCGCCCAACGCCGGCGGCGGGGAGCCGCCGGTGACAAGCGCCGCCAGCCGCGCGGGCAGGCGACGCCGTCGGGCATGGGCGGCGGCGGCCACCACGACCGCGGCCCACAGGACGCCACAGCCCGTGGCGCTCATGTTGCGCTCCTGATGATGCGGGCCATCCAGACGGCACCCAGGCCGTGCAGCGCGATCCCTCCCATGAGGCAGGCCCAGCCGGCGGGCGTGGTGAAGAGGAAGCTGGCAACTCGACGGTCGGTGAGACACGCCCAGCTCGTGAAGGCGATGGGCAGCAGGGCGATGACGAGGGCGGACAGGCGTGCCTGGGCCGCCTGCGCCCCGGCTTCGGCCCCGACGGCGCGCCGTTCGCGCAGGGTCGCGGCGACGCCGTCGACGGTACGGGCCGACGCCGCGCCGGCCTCGAGCCCGAAGGCCAGCGCGGCCACGGCCACCCGGACCTCGGCCAAGGGACGGGCGGCGGCCCAGGCATCGAGCGACGCGCCGAGTCCCATCCCCCGTTCGGTGCGCTCGACGACGGCGGCCAGGTCGTCGCGGGCACCCCCTCCCGGGGGGCCCACCGACGCTTCGGTGAGGGCCAGCCGCAGCGACGTCCCTGATCGCAACGAGCGGGCCACATCCTCGAGCACCTCGGGCAGCTCGCCGACCAGCTGCCGTTGCTGGCGGCGCGCCCGCCCGGGGCGCCTCCGCCCGCAACCGGCGCGCCCGTCGGCCCGTGGGCGCGCAGGCG
>JBIOZN010000418.1:0-3561 GCA_044871175.1 Acidimicrobiales bacterium
TGCCTCAGGCAGGGATCTGCACCTCGCCGCGCGGCCGAACGTCGCCGGCCGGCGGGTCCGGGACCGGTCAGGCGGAGGTGGGCGCCGGTTCGGCCGCGTCCGCCTGGACGGGCGGCCGGGCCCCCAGGGCGAACGCCAGTTGCTCGCGTCGGGCGATGCGCACGCTGCGGGCGACGGTGACCACCACGGCGCAGGCGCAAATGCTGACACTGGCGAGCGTCTTCACGGCCACATAGGTGGCCGTGGGCAGGGTGGCGAGCAGAGCGAACGTGGTGGCCGCAGTAGTGATGTGGACGGCCGCCCACACCAGCGTGAGGTCGCGGAACAACTTGGTGATCGCCGGACGGCGGGCCACGTCGGGCGCGAGGGGGCAGAAGTCGCCGGCCAGCCGGGCGATGATCGGCCGGTCGGTGCACAGCGACGCCAGGAACAGCGCCGCCAGCACGAGGGTGGTGGCGATGGGCTGCAGGAAGTAGAGCCGGGCGCTGCCCGAGGCCATCGCCACCACGGTGCGCACGGTGAGCCCCACGGCGGCGAGCACCAGCACACCGGGAATGGCCCGCTGCGTGAGCCGCCGCCACGCCAGCACGCCGAACGCCCACGACAGCGCGGCAGCCATGGCCGCCATCAGGTTGCCGAGGGCCAGGAACGTGTACACGAGGGCCGCCGGGATGACCGTGGCCTCGATCAGCGTGGGCACGACCCGGCGCGTCACTGCGCCGAGGACGGGCAGCGTGCGCATGTGGGGCAGGGCCCGAGCGGCGGCCTCGCGATCGGTCGCGCTCACCAGCATCATCGTCGGGCGCCACCGGCCGGCGGGGGCGGCCTCGACGGGGTCGGACACCGAGGGAGTCGCGAGAGCGACGCTCACGGGATCAGCCCCGCTCGCTCTTGGGCCCCACTGTGATCGTCTGCACGCACCTCTCCGCCGGGATCGGACCGGCCGGGATCGGCCGGGGAGTCACGAGCGGCGGCGCGTGACGCGGCTCAACCTAGCCGGTCGTCGGGCCCGTGGGGCATAGGCCGAACGGCGGGTCGCGGGGGCACCTTGCTCGCTATGGCGCGCCGCCCGTGGCCGCCGCGGCGACCCGCGCCTGCACCAGGGGGACGACTTCACGGGTAAAGCGCTCCATGGCCGGCGTCAGGGTGGCGGGCGGAAGCCCGGGCGCCGCGCCCCAGGTCACGACATCAGTGAAGCCGTGGTCGACGATGTAGGCCGTCAGCTCGGCGGCGCAGTGCTCGACGTCGCCGACGATGATGCGCTGGGAGATCCGATCGGCCTCGGCGAAGGCGGCCCGCCCGCCCAGGCCCGCCTCCTCGAAGAAGCGGCCGTACACGCGCATGCGGTAACGCTCGGCCTCCCGCACGGGCGGCCAGTCGCGCTCGGGATCGTCGGTGACGAGGACGCTGCGGATGATGCCGACACGATGCTCGTCGGGGTCACGGCCGGCGGAGCGGGTCTGGTCGCGCCAGGCATCCAGCACGGTGGCGCGCACGCCCTGGGGCAGCACATGGGTGTCGAACCGGACGGCCCGCTCGACGCTGGCCGGGCTGGTGGTGGCGGTCCACAGCGGCGGTCCGCCCGCCTGGACGGGCGCGGGCGTCACGGTGACGTCGTCCACCTGGTACCGCCGGCCGGCGAAATGCACGGGCCCGCCCGCCCACGCCCGGCGCAGGATCTCGATGCACTCCTCGGTGCGCGACACCCGCTGGGCGACGGGGATCCCGAACCCCCGGAACTCGTGGGGGGTGTAGCCGAGGCCGAGGCCGAGCTCCATGCGTCCGCCCGACAGCTGGTCGAGCACGGCGAGGTCCTCGGCCAGGCGCAGCGGGTGGGCGAAGGGCGCCAGGGCGATGTCGGTGGAGATGCGGATCCGCGCGGTGCTGGCCGCCACCGCCCCCGCCACGGGAACGAAGTTGGGGAGATAGCCGTCGGCCACGAAGTGGTGCTCGCTGAACCACACGAGGTCGAGCCCGAGGCCGTCGAGCAGGCGGATCTGCTCGAGCGTCTGGGCGTACACGCTGGCCATCGAGTACGGGCTGCCGGGCGGGCAGCGGAAGTCGTGGGCGACGCCGAAGCGCAGCGGCGGGCGGATCGTCGAGCTCATCGGTCGGCCCGCAGCAGACCAGCGGCATAGGCGGCCTGCCCGGCGTGCTGCAGGGAGTCGTCGGCGATGCTCACCAGCCGCACGCCGAGCGTGACCGGCGGGTCCCACCGCCGGTCGACGATCCGGTCGAGGTCGGCGGCCGACACGCTGGCGAGGAACGTGCGGGTCCGGGCGTCGACGGCGGCGAGGTACTCGAGGAGCACCTCGGGCCGCTCCGGGCGGACTGCGGCGACCTCGTCGGGCGTGTGCCCGTAACCGTTGTTCTCGGGGTCGGGCTCGAGCCCGAACCGGCGCGCCCAGTCGTCGCGCACCCAGAGCTGGTCCTCGCCGAGGATCTCGGCCATGTGGTGGTCCTGCACGCGGGCCAGGTGCCACACGAGCCAGGCGACCGGGTTGACCCCCGGCCGCGGGGCCTCGGCGAGATGGGTCGGCCCCGCCGCCTCGACGGCCTGCCGGGCCAGCGGGGGAATCCGGCCGTAGAGCTCGAGGAGCAGCGCGCTCACATCCACGCACGCCATCTGAGCACGTCGCCCGGGGAACCGCGCCGGCCGGGTCGGCGTCCGAGGCCTCCATGAAGCTCCGACACCTGATCGCCGTCTCCACCTGCGCGGCCGTGGGCGGCCTCGTCTTTGCCGGCTGCGGCGACGGGGACAACGCCCTGGAGGAGGGGTCCCGCCCCACCGACGCCCGCCGACCGGTCGACACCCGGTCCACGGCCGACCCCCTCGACCGGTTGCGCATCGCCGAGGAACGCACCAAAGCCCAGGGCTCGGCCGACATCGACGTGGAGATGGCCGCCGGCGTGGGCGACCAGCATCTCACCCTCACCCTGTCGGGCACCGGCGACATGACCGGCGGCGCCGCCGACCTCGACATGGAGATCAACGGCGGCGGTCTGGACGCCGACCTCCACCTCGTCACTGAGAGCGAGACCGTATGGTTCACCGAGGACGACCAGACCTGGTACTCGATGCCGGCGTCGGAGTTCGGCGAGGACTCCCAGGCGCCGACCAGCCTCGACGCCTCGGAGTACCTGGCCTTCCTGGAAGGCGTGGGCGGGGAGATCACCGACGCCGGCGTCGAGCAGATCGACGGCCAGCCCGCCACCCACTACGAGGCCGAGATCGACGTGGCCTCACTGGCCGAGGCGACCGACAGCGACGTCGCCGACCTGAAGGAGGCGGGCCTCACGACGCTGCCCTTCGACGTGTGGATCGGCGACGACGATCTGGTCCGGCGGGTTGCGGTCCACCTCGACACCGACCTGGAGGGCTCGCACGTCGAACTGGACATCCAGGCCGACTTCTCCAACTTCCGTGACGACGTCGAGGTGACGACGCCGCCGGCGGGCGAGATCGTGCCCGGCAGCTCGGCGAAGATGGCCGAGCTGCTCGGCGCCTGAGTCGTGGGCAAGTCTCGGCGCGAAACCCGCCACATATGGCGGAAATCGCGC
>JBIOZN010000419.1:0-6928 GCA_044871175.1 Acidimicrobiales bacterium
CCGAGCCGGGGCGGGTCGAGCTGCTCTGCGCCTCGCCCGGCTACGGGTCGCAGCTCGTGGTGGTCGACCTGGAGTTCCCGCCGGACTACGAAGACCCCGACCTGGCGACGGACGAGGAGCTGGCGGACGCGCTCGCCGCGCACGAGGCGGCGCTCGACCCCCACCCGGGCTACCTGACGCCGGCGGAGGGCGACCTCGCGTATGCGCCAGCGGCGCATACGAGCGCCCTCGACCCGCACCCGCAGTACGCGACGGACGGTGATCTGACGGCCCACACGACGGCGCCCGATCCGCACCCGCTGTACGCGATGGATAGCGACGTGACGGCCGCCGTCGCGGCGCACGAGGGCAAGGCCGACCCCCATCCGGTGTACGCCACCGACGCCGACGTGTCCGCGCTCACGGGGGTCTACCAGGCGCTCTCCCAGAAGAATCAGGCGAACGGCTACCCCGGCCTCGACGCCGGCGGCAAGGTGCCCACCTCGACCCTGCCGCCCTTGGCGATCACCGACGTGTTCGTGGTCAACACCGAGGCGGCTATGTTGAGCCTAACGGCTCAACGTGGCGACCTCTGCGTGCGGAGCGACCTGAACCAGACCTACGTGCTGGCGGCGGAGCCGGCGACCGTCCTCGCCAACTGGGTGCCCCTGATGGGCGGCGGGACGGCGGCGGTGACCAGCGTCGACGGCCGGGTGGGCAACGTGGTGCTGAGCGACCTGTACGCGCCCGCGGCGCACACGACGGCGCCCGACCCGCACAGCCAGTACGCGACGGACGCCGACCTGACGAACCACGCCGGCGCGGCCGACCCCCACACGGTCTACTTCAATCTGGCGCGAGGCGACGCGCGCTACGCGCTAGCGACCGCGCTCACCGCGCTAACCACCCGGGTGACCACCCTGGAGGGCCAGGTGGCGACGCTGAACACCAAGCTCACCACGCATCTGCACGACAACGGCACGGTGGGGCAGATCGCCGGCGCCGCCACGTTCCCCTAAGGAGACGCCATGTCCAGCGTGGTGCTGCTGCCTACCGTCCCCGAGCCGCCGCCGCCGGCGGCGCCGATCAGCCTGGCCGACCTGGAGCGCGAGGTGGCCTCGCGCCTGGGCCCGTTCTACGACCTGATCGCGACGGGCGGCACCAGCAACGCGGTGACCGTCTCGGGGCTGCGCTCGAACGCCACCGTGGGCGGGTACGAGGGGCTGTACCTGCTGCGCCGGGGGGCCATCCGCGAGAACGACCGGGTGCGCACCGTCGAGCGCTTCGACGGGCCCAGCGGGATGTTCCTGGTCGACTTCCCTTACGAGGACACCCCGATCGCCGGCGAGCGCTTCGAGCTGCACCACCTCCACCCGGACATGCAGTTGTTCGTGGACGTCCAGGCCGGGCTACGCCGCTGCTGGCTGCTGGACACCCTCTACGTGCTGCCCCCGCCGGACGTCGCCGCCGCCGCCGGCGGGTACGCCCGCATCTACGAGGTGGGCCCTGGCAGCGGAGGGAACGGGAACGGCTGGGTGGTGTTCAACGGGGGCCCGGGCACGCTGGGGCCCCTGGCCCCGCCCGTCCTGTCGCAGATGGCCGGGGTGACCGATCGGTCGGGTAACCCCAGCGGGCCGGTGGCGGTGGTCGACCTGACCGAGCAGGCGTTCTGGCTCGCCGCCGCCCGCCAGGTGCTGGCGGTGACCAGCCAGGGGGCCGCGCTCGCCGCCTGCGGGCGCTACGGCGACCCCAGCGCGGACGGCTGGACGTGCTACGCCGCCCGGGGTCACGTCTACTTAGGAATTCCGGCCGGAATTCCCTTAGACGGGCTGACCGTGCGGGCCTACCGGGACGCCTACGGGCTGGTCAACGGGGTGGACGAGCCGAACGGGCCCCGGCTGGACACCGACGAGGTGGCGGTGCCGATCGACTACGCGGCGGCGTTCGCCCACATCGAGGCGTGGCGCCGGCACCGCGACCGGCTGGAGGCGGCGGCCGCCGAGGGCCGGTTTGCCTCGCAGAGCGAGGCGAGTACCGAGGCGACGCGGGTGGCGGCGCAGCACGCCGACTGGCTGTTCCGCCCGCAGACGGAGCGGGGCGACACGATCGCTTCGCCGTGGGGCAGCGGCGCAAAGCCCAGCCCGAGCGGGCTGGGCGGGAGCGGCGCGCTGGCGGGTGCGGTGGTCAACCAGAACGACCCCTACCGCTGACCGATCGGTCAAGGGCTGCGCTACACTGGCGCCGTGCCGCCCACCCGCAACAGACCTTGGCCATACGACCTGCGGTTCGCCTTCGTCCAGCCCGCGCTGGGCGGGCCCGGCGGCGGGACGGTCGTGGACAGCTCGGGCGACGTGGTGCGCCCCGGCCAGAGCGGCCGGGAGTACGGGCTGATGACGGCGGACGGGCACGTCGCCCGCCGGGTCGACCCGCTGGGCACCGGGACGTTCCCCGAGGCGCAGGAGTACGCCACCAGCGACGTCTACAAGGAGCGCAGCTTCGTCTACCGGCGCTCGTTCCTGGGGATGGGGGAGCGGACGCAGAACGGGACGACGACCCCCCGGTACTACTACGCCTGGAACGCCCAGACCTACCTCACCATGCGCGGCCAGGGGCCCCGCTGGCACCCGGTGGACGTCGGGGCGCTGGTCGAGGGCCCGGTGCTGGGGTTCGTGGAGGGGCTGCACGGCGCCCCGCCTGAGCTGACCCTCTTTATCCTCGCCGGCCGGTACGTGCGGCGTCACGCCGGCGACCTTGGCGGGCAGAGCGTGGTCAGCCTCGACCTGGGCGCCGGCAACTACGCCCGCAGCGCCACCCGCTGGCGCACTCGGGGCCCGAGCCCGCTGGAGTACCTGTACCTGACCGACAACCTGGAGCGCATCTGGCGCTACGACGGGGCGGCCTGGGCCCAGGTGACCACGATCGGCAACCGCTCGCTGCTGTGGTCGACGCGCGACGAGCTGTGGGGCGCCTCGGGCGAATTCGTCCTCAAGTGCGAGGCCGACCCCGCCGACCCGGCCGACTGGACGCTGCCGGTGCCCTGCGGGGACGGGCTGGCGCCGGTGAACGGAATGACCGACATCGCCGGCACGATGTTCTTCTTCCTGGACGACGGCTCGGTCTGGTCGATGCTCTCCGACACCACCACGCAGCCCCTGTTCCGGGGGCTGGAGACGACCCGCGACCCCTGCAACGGGCGCAACCCGACCCAGTGGCTGAACGCGATCTACTTCCGGTCGGGGGACAGCTTCTACCGGCTCTCGCAGGGCGTGGGCGGAGCGCCGGCGGTGTTCGACGTGGTGGGGCCCGAGCGGGTGCAGACCAACACCTCGCCGGTGCGGGGCCCCGTCTGCTCGTTCGCCGGCGCGCAGGGCTACTACGCCTTCGCCGGCCAGTACAACCCCGACATCGTGGCCCCGGACGGGTTCGAGGGGCCCTGCTCGTTCCTGCTGCGTTACGGCAACTGGGTGCCCAGCGAGGGCGACGAGGAGGGCCTCGCCCGCTTCATCGACGCCTACGACGGGGCCCTGGTGGCGTGGAAGGGCAAGGAGATTACGGCCCTCGGCTACGTCGACACTATGACCGTGACCGGGGCCGAGGGCCCCGCCATCGGGCAGGGCAACCCCCGCCTGTTCGCCGGGTTCGCGGACGGCAGCTACGGCTGGGTCTACCAGCCGCGCAACGGCCCGAACCCCTTCGACCCCCGGGCCGGCTGCGACTTCACCGCCGACCTGTCATTCCTGCGCTGGCCCCGGCACAGCATGGACGCGCCGGCGGACTACAAGGGCTACCTGAGCTTCGACGTCTCGGGGCCCTACCTCGACCCCTACCGCTGGGTCGACATCCTGTACCGGGTGGACGCCAACGGCGAGGTGTTCCCCTGGTCGCAGCTCGCCCGGCCGCTGTGGCAGACGAGCGAGCGGGTGATGTTCCCCTACCCCACGATGGGGAAGATCATCGAAATCAGGGAGGACTACGGCTCGACGCCGCCCCCGCTGGAGCCCCCGGTGCAGCCGGCGCCGTACCCGCCGGGGCCCACCCTGGCGGAGTGGCAGAGCCTGTCGACGCCGGTCACGGCCGCCCTGATCCTGCGCGAGCAGCTCCGCCCGTCGTACCGGGGCGAGTACGCCTTCACCGTGCGGGCGACGGACTGGGCCCCCCGCCGGGACGGGGGCACCTCGCGCCTGACGGCGCAGGAGGTGCGCGCCCTGCTGAAAGAGGCGGCCGACGCGCCGGCGACGCTGCGTATCCTGCTGCCCGACGAGGTGGCCGGCGACTTCACGTTCGTCAGCTACCGGGAGCGGATGCCCCAGAGCGGCAAGTTCCGGCGCTACGGGCAGTCGACCCTGGTCGACGTCACCGCCGTGGCCTACCGCACCCAGGAGGTGCGGGGCATCGTGGAGCGGTTCTTCGAGCAGACCGTGGGCGAGCTGCCCGACAGCCTGACCGTCAAAGCGTGCGATGAGTTGTAGAACAGCGTTCAACGAGGGGGTGCGGGTGTGACGGTCAAGTTGGGGACGATGCAGCTTCCGGTCACCGAGGACGCCGACCGGGTGCGGGACTACCTGAACGGGACGATCGCGGACGGCGGGCTGTGGACGGCGCTCGGCCGGGCGTCCGACCACGACCACACCGGCGGCAACAACGGGAAGCCCATCTCGATCGCCTCGATCCCCGACGGGAGCATCCCGCCGAGCAAGCTCGACCCGGCGGTGCTGGCGCCCTACGCCCTGGTCGACGGCAGCAAGCCGTTCACCGGGCAGCAGGCGTTCAACGCCGACCTGCTGGTACGGGACACGCTGTGGTTCGGAGCCAAGCCGGCCGGCGCGGCGGACGCTAGCTTGAAGCGCACGGCGGCGAACGTCCTCGAAGCGGCGGGGCAGTTCTCGGTGCGGAACCCCGCCGGCGAGGCGGCCCTGCGCCTCTACGCGCCGGACGACCAGTGGAAGTCGATCCAGTTCCAGCGCGACAGCGGCAGCACGGCCCGCTGGCTGCTCGGCTCCTCCCCCACCCAGAACAACTTCGCCCTCCATTGCTACGACGACGCCGGGGCCTATGTCGGGCAGGCGTTCGCCATCAACCGCACCGACCGGCGCTTCCAGCCGGACACCGGGATCAGGCTGGCGCCGGGTGTCAGCATCGACTTCGGCGGCGGGAGTTGGGCACTGAGCGACGGGGTGGGCAACTTCCAGTACAACGCCGGCTCCGCCCACATGTGGAACGGGCCGGGGTGGCCGAGCGCGCTGTACCTCGTGAGCGGCGTCCTCTACCCGTCCGTCAATGCGGCCCTCGACCTGGGGACGGGCGGCAACCGCTTCAAAAGTTCCTTCGTGGACAACGCCTACGCCACCGGCTCCTACCAGGCGGGCTACGGGTCGGCCGTGTACTCCCACTACCAGGCGGCTGGCGTCTGGGGGAACGGCGGCAACTTCAACATCAACTCCACCAACAGCGTCGTGCTGTCCCCCAGCAACGGCGCGGACGGGGGCTACATCCACCCGGCGGCGAACGCCCAGACGTACCTCGGCCACCCCGGCATCCGGTTCAAGTACGTGTTCGGCCGGGTCGGGGACTTCGACGGCGACCTGGTTACCACCGGCTACCTCAAGTCCAGCGGGGTGGGCTACGTCCGCGCCGGGAGCGACGGGGGCAACTACTGCGACTACGTGTACTCGGGTATTTACTCCACCTGGCCGGCGGGGTTCACCTTCCGGGGGTCGTCGGACTACCTGTTCGACAGTAACGGCCCCGGGATCATGATCCGCCTGACCAACAAGATTCTGGACATCCACCCCGACCTGCACGGCGGCCCCTCGCTCGGGCAGAACACCCAGCGGTGGTCGGCGCTGTGGACGACCGCCGGGGCGATCAACACCTCCACCGTCGAGTACAAAGAGAACATCGTCCCGCTCGACCCGGAGACGTTCCTCGCCGCGTTCCGGCGTACCACCTTCTGGAAGTTCGACTACCGGCGGGGCGAGGGCTGGCCGACCGAGGGGCACGTCGGGCGCCACGGCGTGGTGCTGCGCTCCCCCGACCACCCGGCCGACCCGCTGTTCGCCCTGCCGGACGGGGAGAGCAGCGAGCCGAACCACTACGCCACCGGCATCGCGATGGCCCTGCGGGGGTACATGGAGGAGACGGAGGAGCGGCTGCGGATGCTCGAAGAAAGGCTGCGCGCATGACCGACACGGAGATGCCCCCGCCCCGCGAGGAGGTGACCGAGCCCACCCCGGAGATGATCCAGGCGTGGCGCCAGACCGCCTACTACACCTTCTCGGTGCTCCAGGGATCGCTGGACACCGCCCACAGCAGCGTGCGCTCGGCCCGGGAGATGGCCGACACCTGGCCGGACGAGCAATGGGCGACCTGCGGCTACGAGAAAGAGGCCACCCTGACCCTGCTGGACAGCCTGATGAAACTGGCCGGCGCCTACACCGGAGCGAACGGGCTCGCCGGCACCCACGACTACCGGGCCGACGCCGCCGCGCTCAAGACCCAGGCCCCGCAAGAGCCCGCGCCGTGACCGATCGGTCAGAGGCGCTGGAGCTGGGGCCCGCCGCGCGCCGGCAGCTCGAAGGCGTGATCGCCCAGACCGCCGGCGGGTTGCTGGTGGTGGCGCTGGAGGCGGCCGGGCGCGTCCCCGACGAACACTGGGCGCTCACGATCGAGCGCGCCACGCTCACCCGCACCGCGCCCCCGCAGAACGGCACCCCCTCCTCCCCCTCGTTGAACGCCTCTCCTGTGGCTGAGCGCTCGGGGTGAGATGGAAGCCTGCCCCCAGGCCGGCACGATGGCGGTCGCCCCCGCCGTCGCCACCCACCTCGCGACGGCGCTGGGGGCGGGCGTGACCTCGCTCACGATCGCCCTGCTCGGCTGGTGGGCGAACCGGCGCGACTGGCAGAGCCGGAATACCCACCTGGTGGTCGAGAACGAGAAGCTGACCGAGGCG
>JBIOZN010000420.1:0-9877 GCA_044871175.1 Acidimicrobiales bacterium
GCCCCGCCGGCGCCGGCGCCGACCGGCCCCGGCCGGCGGCTGGTGGTGGCCGCCATCGCCCTGGCCGTGCTCGGCCTGGGCGCCCTTGGCGTCGCCCTCCTGCGCAACGACGACCACGAGGCCGCGCCGCCGCCCTCGTCCGTGCCGCCGGCGTCGACGGCCGCGCCGGTCGTCACCGGCCCGCCGGCGTCGGCACCGGCCGAGCTGCGGGGCGCCTACGTGGTGTCCGCCTCGGGGGAGGTCGTGGCCGTGGGGACGACGCCGGGGGGAAGCGATGACGGCGACGGCGTCGTCGTGCCGGCCGGAGGCGATGGCTCCGACCCGGCCGTCGGGCTCGTGCCCACCGACAGCGGCGGCGGCTTCTGGCTGGTGCGCCGCAGCGGCGCGGTGCAGCCGTACGGCGACGCCGACGACGTCGGGGCCGCCACCGAGGTGGCCACCGGCCTCGGGCTCGCCCCGCCGGGACCCATCGTCGCGGTGGTGGCCCGCCAGCCCGGAGGCTTCTGGGTGATCGACGCCGCCGGCGTGGTCGTGCCCTACCTCGGAGCCCGGGCGCCGGCGAGCGCGTTCGTCCTGCCTGGTGACCGCCTCACCGCCGCCGCCGGCAACCCGGTGGGCGACGGCTTCTGGGCCATCGGGCGGATCCAGTCGGTCTACAGCATCGGGGCCGGTCTCATCGCCGACCTCACCGGCGCCTGCCCGAGCGGGGTCGAGGCCGTGGCGGCCGCGGCCACGCCCACCGGCGAAGGGTTGTGGCTGGTCGACTCGGGGGGGCAGGTGACGGCGTGCGGGGACGCCGCTCCGCTGCCCGGGCTCCCCGCCGACGTGGCCGCCCAACAGGGAGTCGTGGCCGCGGTGGCGGCGCCGTCGGGCCGGGGATTGGTGCTGCTCGACGCGGTTGGACGCACGTTCCCGGTGGGCGATGCCCCCGACCTGCCCGATGCCGCCCTCGCCGGGAACGATCCCGCCGTGGCCCTGGTGGCCGCCGGGTGAACCGGGTGCCCGGGGCTGTGGTGCGCCCGGTGAGCGGTGGCGCCCGGTGAGCGGTGGCGTCCGGTGAGCGGTGGCGCCCGGTGAGCCGGGCGAGGCGGTGACCCGGTGAGCGCCCTTCCCCTCATCGGAGTCGTGCTCGACCGCTACCGGCTCAGCCGCCTGGTGGCCGACCACGGCACGGTGGGCACGTACGTGGCCGACGACCTCGGTCTGGGTCGCAGCGTGCGCCTCACGGCCGTGGCCGCCGCCGACCCCGACGCGCCGGCCTTGACGGAGCGCCGCGACCGCATCGCCCGTTTCGCCCATCAGCACGCGGTCAACGTGTACGACGCCGGCTCGGCCGGCGGCGTCACGTACCTGGTGCACCCGGGGGTGCCGCATCCGAGCCTGGCCGACGTCGTGCGCAGCCGGCGGCGGTTGGATGCCGACGAGCTGCTCGTCCTCGCCCAGCAGATCGCCCACGCCCTCGACCGCGCCCACGCCGCCGGGCTCGAGCACGGCCAGCTGAGCGCCGAGCGCGTCGTCCTGCCGCGATGCGCCGCGGGTTGGTTCGCGCTGGTGGACGGCATCGGGCTGTGGGGGCTGGAGGCCCTCGCCGGGCGGGCCGGTGCCCCGCCGACGACGGCGGTGCGTGCGGGCCAGGCCGCCGGGTGGCCGAGACGCGATGCCCTGGCGCCGCCCGGTGCCGGAGGTTGGCCACCGCCGGGTGCCGGGTTACCCGCGCCGCCCGAGCGGTCGGAGGCGGCGCCCGATGTCGCCGCCCTCGGACGCCTCGTGTTCTTCGCCCTCGTGGGCCGCGCCATGGCCGGGGCCGCTCACCCCGACTACGCCCACCTCGGCACCACCACCGGGGCCGACCGCGCCGCCCAGGCCCGCCCCGACCTCCCCCCTGCCATCGACGACGTCCTGGCTGCTTCCCAGCGGGTCGACACCCCCGTCTACGCCGACTGTGCCGCCCTCGTACGGGCGGTGCGCGACGTGCTCCGGGGGGCCAACCGCCATACTGTCGTCGACCGGGACTGACCGGAACTTGACCGGCCGCCCCCCGCGCCGGCTACGCGTTGCCGCCGGCGGCGAGGATGTTGTTGATGTTCGTACGCAGCCAGTTCTGCAGCTCGTCCAGGGTCTGCGCCGTGTTCTTCACGTTGGTGTCGACCGCCGGCCAGTGCTGCTCGCGGTACTCCGACGCCAGCCGGCCCTCGAACTCCTGCGGGTTCACGAGGAACTGGCACTTCGTGTAGATCTGCTGGATCGTCTGCTCGAGCTGATCGGTGAGGAGCGACTGCAGGTCCACCGCGGTCTGTTGCGCTGCTGCTGTCGCGCGAACCTCATCGGGCATGGGTCCTCCTAGGTCTCGGTGCGGTGCTCGTGCACCCGCCGGATTGGGCGTCGCCACGACAAGAGTTGGTTCCCGACGGCCCCCGGTTCACCACGCGTTCGCGGTGGCCGCGGTGGTGATCGTGGGCCTCGTGCTCACTGCCTGCAGTGACGACGGGCGGGAGCTGCGCCCGCCGGGCCCCGACCAGACCCTGTCGATCACGACCGCCCCCACCACCACCTCGGTGGTGGCGACCTTCGTTCCGCCGCCCCGGCCTTCGGCCGCTCCGGCCACCACGGGAGTTTCGGGCGACGAGAACCCACTGGCGCTGACCACACCATGGAGCGCGACCGGCGCGATCGACACGCGCTACTCGTGCCGGGGGGAAGGGGTCGCGCCGGCGCTGTCGTGGGTGGGTGTGCCGGCGGGGGTGGTCGAGCTGGCCGTGGTGGTCACCGATCCCGATGCCGGCGGCTTCGTCCACTGGGTTCTCGCGGGTGTCGATCCGACGGCCGGGGCGGTGCCCGAGGGCGTGGTGCCCGCGGGAGCCGTGCAGGCCGAGAACAGCTTCGGGGAGGCGGCCTGGGGCGGCCCGTGCCCGCCCAACGGCGAAGAGCACACATACGAGACCACCCTGTACGCCCTCGGCCGTCGAAGCGGTGTGAGCCCGGGGCAGACGGCGGGGCCGGCCATCGCCGCCATCCAGGCCGCGGCCGTCTCCTCGGCCACGGTCGACGGCACGTTCCGGGGCTGAGACGGCGTGCTGCACGACGAGCCGTTCAGCCGGCTGGACGGGCCGACGCTCTACGCCCTGCTGCGCCTGCGCGTCGACGTGTTCGTCGTGGAGCAGGTGTGCGCCTACGCCGAGCTGGACGGGCGCGACCTCGAGCCCGGCACGCGCCACGTGTGGTGGGACGAGGGCGACGGTCCGCTCGCGTACCTGCGGGTGCTCGAGGAGCCCGACGCCGGTCTGCGGGTGGGACGGGTGGTCACTGCGCGGCGCGCTCGCCGCCGGGGGCTGGCCGGTCTTCTCGTGGGCCACGTCGTGGCCGGGGCCGGGCGACGCGACATCGTGCTCGACGCCCAGGCCCATCTCGAGGGCTGGTACCAGCGTCTCGGCTTTCGCACCGTCGGGCCCGTGCACCTCGTCGACGACATCCCCCACGTGCCCATGCGCCGCGAGCATCGCCGGGCGGCGCCTCCGGCGGTGCCACCATGACCGGTGATGGGGTGCTGCCTCGTGGTGCTGCTCGGTGCGGCTTTCCCGCGCCTCGCCCTGCTCATCACCTGGTTGTTCACCGACCGGGTCGACATCGCCTTTCGCGACGACACCTGGCTCCTGCCGCTCGCCGGGCTGATCTTCCTGCCCTACACGACGTTCTTCTACGTGCTCGCCTACGCCCCCCTGGCCGGCGTCGACGGCTTCGGTTGGATCCTCGTCGGCGTGGGGCTGCTGCTCGACCTCGGCAACCTCACCGGCGGAGCCCGCGCCCGCCGCGACCGCCGTCTCCGGCGCGCCCGCCGCGCCCGCGATGACCAGTGGTGAGAGCTCGGGTCAGCCCGCGGGCAGCAGCACGGCGAGCTGGCGGGACTGGGCCAGCAGCACGCCGTCGGGGCTCCACAGCTCGCCGTCTTCTTCGAGGTAGCCGTCGGCCGCCGTGCCGGTGCGGAACACCGCCAGCACGTAGTCGTCGTCGGCCATGGCGGGCAGGGGCAGCGGTCGGCGGAAGTGCACGGTGAGGTCGATGGTGGGCACGGGGGTGCGTTCGCTCAGCCGGGCGAACACCGGCGGCACCCAGGCATCGGAGTAGGCGGCCAGCAGGGGGGCGTCGAGGGCCCGCGGCTCGGCCAGGCGCATCCACCCGCCCACGATCGCCTCGGACGCTTCGGTGCCGGGGAGGCCGCCCATCCCCCAGCGCAACTCGTAGCGCTCCCGTATCGGGATCGGCGGCAGGCCCGACGGTGACAGCTCGGCCAGCGTCGGGCACTGCTGGGGCGGGGGCAGGGTGGGGGGCTGGTGGTCGGCGAAGGTCGGCCCGGGCAACGACCGACCGAAGGCGGCCATGCCCAGGGCCAGCAGGCGCTCGCCCTGCACGAGGCGAGCGGTCGCGAAGGTGGCCATCCGCCCGGCGCGCTCGACCGTGACCGTGATGGTGGCGTCACCCTCCACGGGCGGGGCGAGGTAGTGGACGGTGAGCGAGCGTGCCGGTCGCTCGGGGTCGCCGACCTCGGACGCCAGGCCCCGCAGCACCAGGGCAGCGACGAACCCGCCGTTGGGGCCCCGCTCGATCCACCAGCCCCGGTCGATGCGCGCGGCGTAGGTACCCCCGCCGAGGGGCACCAGGGCGGTGTCGGCGTCGACGCGGGTCGTGGCGGGCATGCCCGGCCGACGGTAGGCGAGCCGCCGCCACTGGGACGACCAGCCCGTGCCCGCCGCCCGGGCCCGCGCGGCGCGCCCGCCGGCCCCACCGTGCCCGCCGCCCGGGCCCGCGCTCCGCGCCCGCCGGCCGCGCCACGCCCGCCGATACCCTCCCACCATCACCACCCCGACCGCCTGTTACCGCCATCCTGACCGGATCACGGGCCGGTCCTGCACTCGCTGCGGCCGGCCCGCGTGCCCTGACTGCCTGCGTCAGGCGGCCGTCGGCTCCCACTGCCTGGCGTGCGTCCAGGCGGCCCAGCCGTCCACCCGCCAGCGGGTGCGGTACTGGAACGCCCGGTCGTCGACGGTGGTCACCAACGTGATCGTCGCCATCAACGTCGGCGTCTACGTATGGGGGCTGGTCGGGGGTGTGGGACTCGGGGGCCTCGACCGCAGCAGCCAGCTCGTGCAGGACTACGCCCTGTTCGGGCCGGCGGTGGCCAACGGCGAGTGGTGGCGCTTGATCACTGGTGGCTTCCTGCACGCCGGGTTGCTGCACCTGGCGTTCAACATGCTCGTCGTCTGGCAGCTGGGCCAGTTGCTCGAACCGGCGCTCGGGCGTGTGCGGTTCGCCGCGCTGTACCTGGCCGCGCTGTTGGCGGGCTCGGCCGGCGCCCTGCTCATGGAGCCGCGGGCGTTCACGGTCGGGGCGTCGGGCGCCGCCTTCGGCCTCTTCGGCGCCGCCGTGGTGGGCCTGCGCCAGCGCGGCGTCGACGTGTGGCGCACCGGCCTCGGCCCCCTGCTGGTCATCAACCTGGCCTTCACGTTCCTAATCCCCGGGATCGCCGTGGGGGGCCACCTCGGGGGGCTGGCGGCGGGCGCCATCGTGGGGGGCATCATGCTCCGGCCGCACGCCACTACCGGCGGGGCGGGTGCGGCCGTCGATCTCGGGGTCGCGGCCGCGGCCATCGTCGCCTCGGTGGCGGTGGCCCTCGCGGTCGCCTGAGCGCCTCGTCTCGGGACACCGCCGACGCCGAAGGGCCGCCCGGCGGGGCCGGGCCGAAGTTCGCCCAACGTCTCGGCGCGATTTCCGCCATATATGGCGGGATTCGCGCCGAGACGGTCCGCCGGGGCATTTTCCCCGGGCGTGAACCGGCACGGACGCCGAGCCACCAACAATGTGACACCCCCTTGCCATGCTGGTCGTCGCTTCCCCCGAGCTCCCCTCCTGCTGCTCGGAGGTTGCTGTGTCCCGCCCCTGCTCACCCGCGCGCCGTCAGCGGCGGTCGCGCCTCAGCCCGCCCCCCCTGCGGGGCGCCGCCGACGCTCTGCACGTGCTCGGCCTCGTCGCCGCCGATCCGCCCCGCCCCGAGACCATCGCCCTGCTCATGGACGCCTCCCGCCAGGGCGGAACGTGCCTCGTCGTCGACGGCACGGTGGCCGACGAGGCCGTCGTCGACGTGGCCGAGGCGGTGCTGTCGTCGCTCGCCCTCCATCCCATCGACGCCGTCGTCTTGGCCACCGTCCGGCCCACGCGCCACGGCGTCGAGGACGCCGACCACTGGCGCTGGTTCGAGCTCCGCGACCAGTTCGACGATGCCGGTGTCGACCTGCTCGATTGGTTCATCCTCGGTGCGAGTGGTCCGGCGTCGCTGGCCCAGCTCACCGACAGCCGGAGCTTGTGGTGACGACCTCCCTCCGGGCGGCCCGACGGGTCACCGCGCGCCACCACCCCACCGCGCCGGTGGCGCCCCCGGCGCACCATCGGTCCCGGGCACCTTGCTTGCCGCGCGCCCCGGTGTCAGCGTTGCCCGCACCCACGGGCTCGGAGCCGGCGCACAGGCATGATCAAAGGCATTCATCACCTCGGCCTCACGGTGCTCGACGTCGAGGCCAGCGCCCGGTGGTACGAGCGCGTGCTCGGCTTCCGGCGGGATGGTTCGTACGCCGCGCCCGACGGTGCTCGGCGCAAGATCTTCCTTCGCCACGATGGGTTCGGGGTGCGGCTCGGTCTCACGCAGCATCGCGACACCCGTGCCGAGACCTTCGACGAGACGCGAGTCGGCCTCGATCACCTCGCCTTCGCGGTTGGGCACCGCCGTGAGCTCGACACGTGGGCCGCCCGCCTGCTCGCCGCCGGCGTCGCGCACTCGCCCGTGGCCCCGGCCAACTCCATTCCGGGAGCCTTCGTGCTGGTGTTCCGCGACCCCGACAACATCCAGCTCGAGCTCTTCGCCGACGCGCCCGACGTCGCCGCGGCGCCGTGACGGTCCGCCGCACGGCTTCGGGTGAACCGCCGTCCTCACGCGCACCCGGTCCCGTGAAGGCGATGGGATCAGAACCGCCAGATGAGAGGGACGACACCCACGGCGACCACGAAGAACCACGCCAGCACGGGCAGCCCGGACTTGGCGTAGTCCCCGAAGCGGCACCCGCCCGGGCCCATCACCATCATGTTCGCCGGGGTGGCCACCGGTGTCAGCAGCGCGGCGGCGGCCGCGACGGTGAGCGACATCAGCACCGGCCGCACCGACACGTCGAGGCCGGCGGCGGCCGACAAGGCGATGGGGATGACGATCAGGGCCGTCGCCATGTTGCTGATCAGCTGGCCGAGGGCGGCGGTGAGCAGGAACAGGCCGACGAGCAGCCAGTACGGCCCGGCGTCGCCGACGATGGCCACGAGCCGATCGGCCAGCTTCCTCGGCCGCACCGCTCTGCTGCATGGCGGTCGACAGGGGGATCATCCCGGCGACGAGCACGACGGTGGTCCAGGAAATCGAGGCGTACGCCCGGTCCAGCGAGACGACGTTGAGCAGCACGAGCGCACCGGCGGCGAGCAGGGCGGCCACCGCCGCAGGCACGGCGCCTGTGGCCAGCAGCACGACCATGGCGACGAGCACGGCGCTGGTCCGGCGGGCCCGGCCACGGACTGCTCGATCGTGAGCACGCCGGTGGCCCACAACGCCAGGGCCGTGCCGATGGCCACGATCTCGACCGGCACGCGCCCCGACACGAACAGCACGACCACCCCCGCCAGCACGATGAAGACGGTCGTACTGTCGGCCACGATCGCACTGTAGGACTGCCTCCGGAACGGCCAAAGGGGCGCCGCACACCCGATTCGGGCGTCTTCCGTCGACCGCGGCCGGCGGCACGCGCCCGTGCGCCAAGGGCACGAGCAGCAGCTCGGTGGGCCGCCGGCTAGCCCAGCCCCCCGCGCGCCTGCACGGCGCGGCGGCGGGCCGGCGTCACGCGCAGCCCGGCGTTGCGCAGCCGAGCCACCAGCTCGCGGCTCGGCACCGCCTCGGCACCGAGCGCCAGGGCCGCCGCCCGGCGCACCTCATCCAGGTCGTAGTGATCGCCCTGGAAGGCCCGCCGCGGAATGCCGAGCGCGGCGGCGAAGGCGTGCAGCTCGTCGTAACTGGAGTCGCTCACCAGGTGGCACCACCGCCGCCCGCGCCAGGGCCACCGGCACTCGTCCACCAACGTCGCCACCGTCCCAGTGTGCCGTGGCAGTGCCAGAGTGGCGGCGTGGAAGCCGAGCTCCGGGCCAGCTGGGCGCTCGACCTGGGCACGGGCCGGGCGGCCACGGCCATCGTCGACGACCTCGTCAGCCGCCACCGTGAACCCCACCGCCGCTACCACACGCTGGCCCACGTGGCCCACGTCCTGCGGGCGGTGCGTGACCTCACCGTCGAGGTCCCGGTGGTTGATCCGGTGGCCGTGCGCGTGGCCGCCTGGTTCCATGACGCCGTCTACGACCCCCGCTCGTCCACCAACGAAGCCGACTCGGCGGCGCTCGCCGAGCGCCTGCTGCCCGAGGCCGGCGTCGACCCCGCGCGGCTGGCCCCCGTGGGCCGCCACGTGCGGGTCACGGCGACCCATGAGCCGACGAGCGAGGACGAGGCCGTGCTCGTGGATGCCGACCTGGGTGTGCTCGCCGCTGACCCGGCCGGCTACCAGGCCTACAGCGAACAGGTGCGAGCGGAGTACGCCCACCTCGACGACGACACCTGGCGGGCCGGGCGGACACGACGGCTGCAGGACTTCCTCGCCCGGCCGCACCTGTTCACCACGGCACCGGGCCACGCCCTGGAAGCACGCGCCCGGGCCAACATCAGCGCCGAGCTGCGGGCGCTGAGCGGTGGCTGACCCCGTTCCCGCCTGGGACCCGGATCAGTACCTGCGCTTCGGCGACGAGCGGGCGCGCCCGTTCGTCGACCTCCTCGCTCGCGTCGGCGCGACCCAACCCGCCTCCGTGGTCGATCTGGGCTGCGGCCCGGGAACCCTCACGGCGACCCTGGCCGAGCGCTGGCCCGCCGCCCGTGTCGTCGGCGTGGACCGCTCGCCCGAGATGATCGCGTCGGCGCGCACGCTCAGGCGCCCGGGTCTGGAGTTCGTGGTCGACGACGTCCGGACCTGGTCGCCGCCGGGTCCCGTCGACGTCGTCATCAGCAACGCCGCCCTCCATTGGGTCCCCGAGCACGGGCCGCTCCTCGCGGCGATAGCCGGGTGGCTGGCGCCCGGCGGGTGGGTGGCCGTGCAGGTGCCGGGCAACTTCGGCGCGCCGAGCCATCGGCTTCTCGCCGAGCTGTGCGCCTCGCCCCGCTGGGCCGGCCGACTGGCTGATGCCGCCGACCAGGCCGCCGTGCTCGCCCCCGCCGCCTACGCCGAACTGCTCGCCGACGCCGGGCTCACCCCGGACGTGTGGGAGACCACCTACCTGCACCGGCTCACCGGCCAGGACCCGGTCCTCGAATGGGTGCGGGGCAGCACCCTGCGTCCCGTCCTGGCCCGCCTCGACGCCGCCGAGGCGGCCGCCTTCACCGCCGAGCTGGCCCCCCGCCTGCGGGCCGCCTACCCCGCCGGCCGCCACGGCACCCTGTTCCCGTTTCGGCGCATCTTCGCCGTGGGCCGGCGTGGTTGACTGGCGGAGGTGAGCAGTCCCCAGCCCGCGCCCCTCGTGCGTCCGGCCACCAGGCCCGTCATCACCGAGGAGGTCGAACGCGACCTCGAGACGGGCGAGCCCATCGTCGCCCACATCGTGAAGACCGCCCCCGGCGAGAGTGCCGTCGCCAAGGTGACCGAGGCTCGCATCTACGGCACGCCGGTGGAGGCGCTGTGCGGCCACGTCTGGGTGCCGTCGCGTGATCCGGGCCGCTACCCGATGTGCCAGAAGTGCAAGGAGATCTACGACCTGTACC
>JBIOZN010000421.1:0-8952 GCA_044871175.1 Acidimicrobiales bacterium
CGAGGGCGAAGCCGGCCACGATCCCGCGCTCGCCCGCTCCCACCAGCCCGCCGGCGATGGCCAGGCCGAGCATGATGTCGGCCGCCGCCCCCCCGATCCGCAGGTCGGCCACGACCGTCATCTGCAACGCCAGGGCCACCAGGTACACGAGCGGCGCCCGCACCCACGGGCTGTCCACGAGGCGCCGTGGCGCCCGTGCGTACGCCGTCCCCGCGCCCGCCCCGATCGCCATCAGCCCGGCACCTCCAGGATCACCCGCACGAACGTGAGGTGTCCCAGGTCGGTGTTGGGCCGCGCCAGCACCCGCTGCTCGACCCCGCCCGGCTCCTTGTCGGCCGACACGACCTCGCCCAGGGGCAGGTCGGCGGGGAACAGGCTCTTGGCGTCGGCGCCGCTGGTGTACACCGGATCACCGGGCTTCAGGTCGGCGTCGTTGCCGATGTTCTCCACGCCCAGCGGCTCGTCCACGCCGCGCCCGTAGGCGGTTCCCTGCTCGATGGTGGCGCCCTCGGTGCTGGTGATCTTCACGCCCACGAACAGCTCGGGGTCGTTGAGCAGGCGCACGATCGAGCGGTCGTCGGCCACCTTGGTGATCCGCCCCACCACGCCGTCGGGCGCCATCACCGCCATACCGACCTTCACGCCGGAGTTGGCGCCCTTGTCGATCTCCACGGCGTGGTCGAAGTTGGACGGGCTGGGGTCGAGCACCTGGGCGGTGACCGACGGGAAGGCGCTCAGGTAGGTCTGGGTCGACAGCCCGAGCTGGGCCCGCAGCTCCTGGTTCTCGATGATCGAGCGCTGCGCCGCCGCCACCTGGCCCTGGGCGTCGGCGATGGCCTGCTGCAGGCGCTCGTTCTCCTTCTTGACATCGTCGTAGTCGAAGATGGCGTGCCAGGTGCCTTCAAAGGGCGAGAACGCCGCCCGGGCGACCGCCGCCACCGGCGAGAAGGCGTCGCGCGCCGTCTCCCGGGCGCCGTCGATCACCCCGTTGCCGCGGATGTCGAAGGTCAGCACCGTGATCGACAGCAGCAGCAACGCCACCAGCGTGGTGCGGCGGCGCCTCACCTGAGGGACGACGGCCATGGGGGCGCGGGCCTAGCGCTCCCCCTGCCCGCGGAACAGCACACCCCGCAGGGCGTCGAACTCCTCCAGGGCCTGCCCCGAGCCGATGGCCACCGAATGCAGCGGGTTCTCGGCGATGTGCACCGGCATCCCCGTCTCGGCCTGCAGGCGCAGGTCGAGGCCGGTGAGCAGGGCGCCTCCGCCGGTGATCATGATCCCCTGCTCCATGATGTCGGCGGCCAGCTCGGGTGGGGTCTTGTCGAGGGTGGCCTTCACCGCGTCGACGATGGCCGTCACCGGCTCGTCGATGGCGTCGCGCACCACCTCGGTGGTGATGACGATCGTCTTGGGCAGGCCCGACACCAGGTCGCGGCCCCGGATCTCGGCGGTGATCTCCTCCTCCAGCGGCCACGCCGAGCCCATGCGCACCTTGACCTCCTCGGCGGTGCGCTCGCCCAGGGCCAGCGAGTACTCCTTCTTCACGAACTGCAAGATGGCGTCGTCGAGCTCGTCGCCGGCCACCCGCACCGACTGGCTGGTGACGATGCCGCCGAGGGAGATGACGGCCACCTCGGTGGTGCCGCCGCCGATGTCGACGATCATGTTGCCGGTGGGCTCTTGCACCGGCAGCCCGGCGCCGATGGCGGCGGCCATGGGCTCTTCGATGATGTAGGCGGGCTTGCGGGCGCCGGCGTACTCGGCCGCCTCCTGCACGGCCCGCTGCTCCACCCCGGTGATGCCCGAGGGCACGCAGATCACCATGCGGGGCTTGGCCCAGCGGCTGCGGTGCACCTTGTGGATGAAGTAGCGCAGCATCTTCTCGCAGATCTCGAAGTCGGCGATGACGCCGTCCTTCAAGGGGCGGATGGCCTGGATGTGGCTGGGCGTGCGCCCGATCATTCGCTTGGCCTCGAGCCCGACCGCTAGCGGCCGGCCGTCGCGCACGTTGACCGCCACCACGGACGGCTCGTTGAGGACGATGCCGTGGCCCCGCACGTACACGAGGGTGTTGGCGGTGCCGAGGTCGACGGCCATCTCGCGGCCGAGGGACAGTGGGTTGTTGCCAGCCACGGAGCCTCCTCGACGGCCTACGGAACGTGTCTCGCCGACGCCGTTACGCCGAACAGCCGACCACCCTAGTGCCCTCCCGGGGCGGCTCCCCGGCGCCCCACCTCAGGCCAGGTCGGGGAACAGGATGGCGATCTCCCGCGCCGCCGTCTCGAGGCCGTCGGAGCCATGCACGATGTTCTCGGTGCCGTCGAGGGCATGGTCGCCCCGGATCGTGCCCGGCGCGGCGTTCAGCGGATTGGTGGCGCCCATCATCGTGCGCACGACCTGCCAGGTGTCCTGCGGGCCCTCGATCACCGTCACCAGAGCGGGCGAGCGGCCCATGAAGGCGATGAGCTTGTCGTAGAACGGTTTGCCCTCGTGCTCGGCGTACAGCGCCGTCAGCTCGGACGGGTCGAGGACGCGCAGCTCGGCCGCCACCAGGCGCAGGCCTCGGCGCTCGAAGCGGGCCAGAACCTGGCCGGCCAAGCCCCGCTCGACGGCGTCGGGCTTGATGATCACCAGCGTGCGATCGGCCATAGCGGGGCGGCACGCTACCCAACACCGGTTCTGACAGCAGATCTGGCTGATCGCCCCAGGTCAGGGCGAGGCCGGTTCGGCCAGAACAGCGCTCGGCGGTGGCGGCGGCGGCGGCGCCGTCGTCACCGGCGGCCGCCAGGCCATCAGCACCTGGTGCAGCGCGACCGGACCCCGGATCGGCTCGGCCGGCACCGGGAGGTCGGCCGGGTGGAGCACGAACGGGCGCTGCTGGTCACCGCCCATCCCTCCATGGGAGCCGACCTGGTGCTCGAAGGCGTTGACCTCGCCCGTGACGGAGTCGTAGGCGCTGTTCACCATCAGGTCGGCGACCGACGGGTAGGCGTCGGCGACGGCGACCTGGGCGGCGGCCTGCGGGCCGAACGGGCCCAGCGGGTCGGTGCCGGTGACCATGCCGGTGGCCAGGCAGTGGCGGCCGGCGGCGCCCAGGACGAGGGCGCCCTCGACCGCCGAGCGCACCAGGACGAACCCGATCCCGGGGTGGGCCAACAGGCCGGGCACGAGGTCGGGATGGGCGGCCTCGATCTCCTCCAGCGTCATGCGGCGGGGGGCGGCGGCCAGGTAGACGAGGCCGAGGTTGCCCGACGCCAGCACGGTGGCCGCCGCCGGAGGGGCGGCTCGTTCGGTGCGCCCCCGCCGCCCCTCGGCGTGGCGAAGCCAGGCCGTGGACTCGGTGCGACCCTCCTCGGCATCGGGGTCGCCCGACGCGGCGCTGCCACAGAGCCGGGCCACCACCTGGGCCAGCGACTCGCCGTAGTGCTCGGCGAAGGGCTCGCCCTGGGTCTGGCCGTGGTCGGACAGCACGACCACGTGGTACGGCCGGGGGGCCCACTGGCGGGAGCGGTCGATGCGGCGGATCTGGCGGTCGAGGTCGCGCAGCACGGCCACGGTGTCGGCGCGCTCGGGTCCCGAATGGTGGGCGACCTCGTCGTAGCCCACGAAGTCGACGTAGATGGCGGGGCTCCCCTCGGCCATGTCGTTGAGGACGCCCTGCAGGCAGACGTCGCGGCTCACGACGGTGGTGAAGGTGCGCAAGAAGGCATAGCCCCAGCTGCGCTCGATCCGGGGGCGCACGTCCCGCCGGCGCTGGTCCATGGCTGCCCCCCGCTCCCTCAGGATCTCCACCACCGACGCCGTCAGCGTGCGGGTGGCGTTGTCGGGGCGGGCAAAGTAGCGGCCGTACCCGGCGC
Source organism: Acidimicrobiales bacterium (assembly GCA_044871175.1). GTDB lineage: Bacteria > Actinomycetota > Acidimicrobiia > Acidimicrobiales > Ilumatobacteraceae > JBIOZN01. The sequence goes on from JBIOZN010000421.1 coordinate 3,858, forward strand.
CGATGCGACCCTCCTTGCGCTGGCCCGCCACGCTCATCGTCAGCGCCGCCCGGGCGGCCCCGCCGGTGAACAGGTTCCCGTAGCTCGACCCGCCGCCGGCCAGCAGCCCGGGGCCGCCGCCGTGGCGGCGCTCGATCTCGGCCGCCGCCTTGGGCCGGTTGGACACGAGAACGGTGCCGGTTCCTTTCTCGATCCACCGGAACGCCGGCATGTCGGTGACGTCACCGTGCAGGATCCCGCACTGGCTCCCGCCCGTCTGGCACGACCACTCCGGTTCCCACGGCGTGATCCGGTGCGTGCGCTCGTCGATCCACCGCCGCAGCGTGGGGACGTCGCCGCCGGCCAGGGCCCGCCGCAGCACCGGCTCCGACAGGCCGTCCAGCTGCACGAACACGGTGCCGGGCACGTCGGTGGCGGCCACCGCCCGGCGCCGCGCCCGGCGGGCCATGCTGCGGTCGAACCAGGCGTCGTCGTCCACCGCCAGCACGGCCGAGAGCAAGGCCGTCACCACGGCCAGGCCCAGGGTGACCAGCAGGATCGTGCCGACGCCGTCGATGTGCACTCCAGGGAGGCGGTCGAGCACGAGCCCGACGACGAGGGCGTCGAGCACCACCGCGCCCAGGCCGAGGGTGAGCACCGACAACGGGACGACCAGCACGGCCACGGCCGGCCACACCACGGCGTTGACGAAACCGAGCACCAGGCCGGCGAGCAGCGCTTCGCCGAAGCTGTCGATGGCGAAGCGGGGCAGCACCCAGGCCAGCAGCCACAGGGCGACGCCGTCGACGAGGGTGACCACGACCCCCCGGACCGCCACCTGGCGCAACGTCGGCCGCAGGTCGCGATCCCGCAGTACCGGCACCGGGCTCACCGGCGGGACGCTATCCCTCCACCGCTCCGTGTGACGGAGATCGACGTCCTGCGTCGATCGGCGTCACGTCAGCACGCGGCGCAGGTGGGGACGGGCGGCCCCCACGGTGTAGAGCGACCCGGTGACGAGCAGGGCGTCGTCGGCGTGGGCGTGGGCCAGGGCCCGGTCACAGGCGGCGGCGACGTCGTCCACCACCAGGGGATCCTCGACACCCGCGATCAGGGCGCCCGCCGCCAGCTCGTCGGCCGGCACCGCCCGGGGCGAGGGCGGGGTGCAGCACACGACGAGCTCGAAGCGGTCGGCCTGCAGCGCCTCCAGCACCTCCACGGGTTCCCGCCCGCGCAGCAGGCCCACCACCAGCAGCCGGCGGCCGGCGGGCTCGAAGTCGTCGTCCAGGACCTCGGCGCAGCGGGCGGCCCCGGGCGGGTTGTGAGCCCCGTCCACGATGACCAGGGGCTGGTGGTGCAGCACTTCGAAGCGCCCCGGCATGGACACCGCCGCGCACCCCTCGGCCACCACGTCGGCGGCGAGGGGCGCCTCGAAGAACGCCTCGGCGGCGCACAGGGCGGCGGCGGCGTTGTCGCCTTGGTAGGCGCCGTGCAGGGGCAGGAACACCTCGGGGTAGGCCGCCGCCGGCGTGCGTAGGGTCAGCTGGCGCCCGCCCAGGGCGAGCACGTTCTCGGTGCAATCGAAGTCGAGCTCCCGCTGGTGCACGATTCCCGGGTCCTGGGCCAGGAAGAGCGGCGTGAGCTCGGGGTCGGTCTCCCCCAGCACCAGCGTCGCCCCCGGCTTCACGATCCCCGCCTTCTCGCGGGCGATGTCGGCCAGCGTCGGCCCGGCGTACTCGGTGTGGTCGAGGCCCACGTTGGTCACCACCGCGACCTGGCCGTCGGCCACGTTGGTGGCGTCCCAGCGCCCGAGGAGGCCGACTTCGAGCACCATCACGTCGACGGCCACGTCGGCGAACCAGCGGAAGGCGGCGGCGGTGAGGGCCTCGAAGTAGCTCGGCCGCACGCCGGCCACCGCCTCCAAGTCGGCGACGGCGGCGATCATGGCGGCGAAGTCGTCGTCGGCGATGGGCTCGGCGTCGCGGGCGATGCGCTCGTTCACCCGTTCGAGATGGGGACTGGTGTACGTGCCCACGGTGAGCCCTTGGGCGACCAGGAGGCGGGTGAGGATCTGGGCCGTGGACCCCTTGCCGTTGGTGCCGGTGAGGTGGATGACGGGCGCGGCGTACTGCGGGTCGCCCATCACCGCGCACAGGCGCTGCATGCGCTCGAGCGAGGGCAGGTCGGTGCGGGGGGCGAGGAGCTTTTCGAGGTTGACGTGCTCGTCGAGGTAGGCGAGCGCCTCGGCGTAGTCCAAGCGCTAGGAGGCAGCCCGGCGGGGGCGCGACACCCGGGGCGTCTCGGCCCGGGGCACCAGCGTGGGCATGACCTTCTTGGCCACCGTATCGGCGTCGATGACGACCTTGCCGATGTCGGTGCGCCCGGGCAGGTCGAACATGACGCCGGTGAGCACCTCTTCCAGGATGGCCCGCAGGCCGCGGGCGCCGGTGGCCCGCAGAAGGGCCTGGTCGGCCACGGCGCCGAGGGCGTCCTCGGAGAACTCGAGCTCGACGTCTTCGAACTCGAAGAACTTGCGGTACTGCTTGACCAGGGCGTTCTTGGGTTCGTGCAGGATGCGGATGAGGGCGTCGCGGTCGAGGTTGGACACGGCGCCGATGACCGGCAGGCGCCCCACGAACTCGGGGATGAGCCCGAACTTGAGCAGGTCCTCGGGCAGCACCTGGACGAACAGCTCGCCCGGGTCCTTCTCCATGGCCGAGCGGATGTCGGCCGAGAACCCGATCCCCTTGCGCCCGATCCGGTTCTCGATGATCTTGTCGAGCCCGGCGAAGGCCCCGCCGCAGATGAACAGGATGTTCGTGGTGTCGATCTGGATGAACTCCTGGTGGGGATGCTTGCGCCCCCCCTGGGGAGGCACCGACGCGGTGGTGCCCTCCAGGATCTTCAGCAGCGCCTGCTGCACCCCTTCGCCCGACACGTCCCGGGTGATCGACGGGTTCTCGCTCTTGCGGGCGATCTTGTCGATCTCGTCGATGTAGATGATCCCGGTCTCGGCCTTCTTGACGTCGTAGTCGGCCGCCTGGATGAGCTTGAGCAGGATGTTCTCGACGTCTTCACCCACGTAGCCGGCCTCGGTGAGGGCGGTGGCGTCGGCGATGGCGAAGGGGACGTTGAGCATCCGGGCCAGTGTCTGGGCCAGGAACGTCTTGCCGCACCCGGTGGGGCCGAGCAGCAGGATGTTCGACTTGGCCAGCTCGACGTCGTCGTGGTGGCGCCCGGCGTGGCCGTTCTGGAACTGGATCCGCTTGTAGTGGTTGTAGACGGCCACCGACAGGATCCGCTTGGCCGATTCCTGGCCGATCACGTAGTCGTTCAGGAACTCGTAGATCTCACGGGGCTTGGGCAGCTCGTCGAACCGCAGCTCGGAGGTCTCCGACAGCTCCTCTTCGATGATCTCGTTGCACAGGTCGATGCACTCGTCGCAGATGTAGACGCCGGGCCCGGCGATGAGCTTCTTGACCTGCTTCTGCGACTTGCCGCAGAACGAGCACTTGAGAAGCTCGCCCCCGTCTCCGAACTTGGCCACGGCCTCGCGTCTCCCCCGTTGGTGGTCGTTGGTCAGCTGGCCGCCGCGATGGCGGCCTGGTCGGCTGGGTTCCGGGACACGATGATGTCATCGATGAGGCCGTAGGCCTTGGCTTCCTCGGCCGACATCACGAAGTCGCGGTCGGTGTCTTTGTGGATGCGCTCGACGGGCTGGCCGGTGTGGCGGGCGAGGATGTGGTTGAGCAGGTCCCGCATGCGCAGGATCTCCCTGGCCGCCAGCTCGAGGTCGGACGCCTGGGCGTAGCCCGTCTGGCCGTAGGGCTGGTGCAGCAGGACCCGGGCGTGGGGCAGGGCCATGCGCTTGCCGGGGGTGCCGGCGGCCAGCAGCACGGCGGCCGCCGAGGCCGCCTGGCCGAGGCAGATGGTGGAGATGTCGGGCCGGATGAACTGCATCGTGTCGTAGATGGCGAACAGCGCCGTGATGTCACCGCCCGGCGAGTTGATGTAGATGTTGATGTCGCGCTCAGGGTTCTCGGACTCGAGGTGGATGAGCTGGGCGCACACCAGGTTGGCGATGGTGTCGTCGATGGGTGTGCCCAGGAAGATGATGTTGTCCTTCAGCAACCGCGAGTACAGGTCGTACGCCCGCTCGCCCCGGTTGGTCTGCTCGACGACGGTGGGGACCAGGTAGTTCACCATCGGGGCCAGAAGCGGGTGGACGTCGGGGTGGACGTCGGCGCGGATGGCGGGCGGGTGGGTCATGCCGGGGTCTCCTCGTCGATCGGCTCTCCGACCTCGCCCTCGACCTGCACTTGACCGTTACCCTCGCCGGGCCCCTGATCGTGGTCATGGTCATGGTCGTGGTCGTGGTCGGCGCCTACCAGCATGCCGCGGTCGGCCGGCTTTCCCTCGGGGTCGACGACCTCGACGTGGGCGAGCAGCCAGTCGAGGGCGGCCCGCTTGCGCAGCTCGGCCCGGAGGCCAGCCGTTCCAGCAGGCTCGGCGTGCGCTCTTCGCGGCGCGCAACTTCGTCTTTGGACAGGCCCGCGAGTTTCGAGACCTGCTCGACGAATTCGTTGTCGATGAGGGTCCAGCCGGGCAACAGCTCGACCACGCGCCGGGCGATCTCCGAACCGCCCGACGCGTACTGTCGAGTGATCGTGACGAGCGGTTTTACTGCCGCCGTAGGTTCTGCCTCAGCTCGCCGATGTTGAGCACCGGGATTCCACCTTCGGTCGGGACCAGGATGATCATGTTGCTCGATGACTTGAGTTCCCGCAGCACGTCGAAATACTGGCGGGTCAGCGCTTCGGGGGTGAGCGTCGTGTTGAGCAGCTTCTGTTGCTCCGCCTGCAGCCGGGCGACCTCGACGCGGTGGCGTTCCGTCTCCACCTGCTGCTCCTGCGCGATCTTGTTGTTGATCGCCTGAACGACTTGCGCGGGAGGTTGCAGGTCGCGCAGGAAGAAGGCCGTCACCGTGGCGATGCGGAACGGCGGGCCGCCCGCACGCGGCTGTGTCACCAGCGCCGAATCGACCAGCTCTTCCATCGTGCGCGCGATCTGCGTGCGCTTGGAGATGTCGTTGATCGAGTACTGCACCATGGCGTCG
>JBIOZN010000422.1:0-23891 GCA_044871175.1 Acidimicrobiales bacterium
AGCCACGAACGTAGCCAGCGCTAAGGCAAGAGCGGCTGTAACAGCGGCGGCCTGACTGGCACCAGTTGGACCGAGGTGGACGGTTGAACCCCTCCTGACCAGCACATACGTGTCAATCGGATGACACTAGCCGTGATCCCGCTGGCACCGCCCAGAACGGATCAGACCTGCGCGTCTGTGCATGGCATGCAAGAGGCCAGGGGTTCGATTCCCCTCAGCTCCACTCTGGGGGGGTGAGCCTCCCAGGGTGCACCTCGGCGCTTCAGTCAGGGATTTGCACCTCTGCGGTGCAATTCGCTGACTGAAGAGCACGCGGCCCAGCCGTCGACGGCGCTGACGAGTCCTTGTGCCGACTTGGGGTCGCAGGACGACCTCCAGTCCTCACAGGCTCACACGACGATGCTCACCATGCGGCCCGGAACGATGATCACCTTCCTCGGCTCGGCGCCGGCCAGGATCTCCACCACGCGGGCATCGGCGCGCGCCGCGGCCTCCACTGCCTGGGCGTCGGCGTCGGCGGCCACCACGACCCGTGACCGCACCCGGCCGTTCACCTGCACCGGGTACTCCACCGTGTCGGCCATCAGCAGGGCCGGGTCGGCGGTGGGAAACGGCTCGTACGTCAGTGTCGTCTCGTGCCCCAGCCGGGCCCAGAGCTCCTCGGCCACGTGCGGGGTGAGCGGGGCGATCATCAGCACCAGCGCCTCGGCCACCTCCCGGGGCGAGCCCTTGTCGGCGGCCACACCGGTGAGGTGGTTGTTGAGCTCGATCAGCTTGGCCACGGCGGTGTTGAACCGGAGGGCTTCCATGTCGGCCCGCACGCCGTCGACGGCCCGGTGGAGGACCCGGCGGGTCTGGTCGTCGGGCGGATCGTCGTGCACCCGCAGCGCTCCGGTCTCCTCGTCGACCAGATTGCGCCACAGCCGCTGCAGGAACCGGAACATACCCACGACCGCGCGGGTCTCCCAGGGCCGGGAGGCGTCCAACGGGCCCATCGACATCTCGTACAAGCGCAGCGTGTCGGCGCCGTAGTCGACGTAGAAGTCGTCGGGCGTCACCGAGTTCTTCAGGCTCTTGCCCATCTTCCCGAACTCGCGGGTGACGGGCTCGCCGTGCCAGGAGTAGCCGCCGTCGCGCTCCACGACTTCGGCCGCAGGCACCACCTGACCGCGACGGTCGCGGTAGGCGTAGGCCTGGATGTAGCCCTGGTTGTAGAGCCGGTGGTACGGCTCCCACGAGCTGACGTGGCCGAGGTCGTACAGCACCTTGTGCCAGAAGCGGGCGTACAGCAGGTGCAGCACCGCGTGCTCGACGCCGCCGACGTAGAGGTCGACCCCGCCGGGGTGGCCCTGGCCGCGCGGCCCCATCCAGTAACGCTCGACGGCCGGGTCGCAGAACGTGTTCTCGTTGGTGGGGTCGAGGTAGCGCAACTCGTACCAACACGACCCGGCCCACTGCGGCATCACGTTCAGCTCACGCCGGTAGCGCCTCGGCCCGTCGCCCAGGTCGAGCTCGGCCGTGGCCCAATGGTCGGCTCGGGCCAGAGGCGGCACCGGCTCGGAGGTCTCGTCGTTGGGGTCGAGGGCCTGCGGGCGGAAGTCGACGAGCTCGGGCAGCTCGACGGGCAGCAGGCCGTCGGGCAGGGCGATCGGCTGATCGGTCTCGTCGTAGACGATCGGGAACGGCTCGCCCCAGTAACGCTGGCGGGAGAACAGCCAGTCCCGCAGCTTGAAGGTGACGGCGCCTTCGCCGTGGCCGTTGTCCTCCAGCCACTTCGTGATCGCCCGCTTGGCCTCGGTGATGCCCAGGCCGTCGAGGAAGCCCGAGTTGATGGCCGGCCCCTCGCCCACGTAGGCGCGGCCCTCGAAGCCCTCGGGCGGCTGGACCGTGCGCACGATGCCCAGCTCGAACGCTTCGGCGAACTCCCAGTCCCGCTCGTCCTGGCCGGGGACGCCCATGATGGCCCCCGTGCCGTAGCCCATCAGCACGTAATCGGCGATGAACACCGGCAGCGGCGCCTCCGTGGCGGGGTTGGTGGCGTAGGCGCCGACGAACACACCGGTCTTGTCCCGGTTCTCCTGGCGTTCGAGGTCGGTCTTGGCCGCCGCCGCCCGCCGATAGGCGGCCACCGCCTCGGCCGGCGTGGGGGCGCCGCCCGTCCAGGCCGGCGTGGTGTCCGCCGGCCACTCGAGCGCGACCAGTGCGTCCACCAGCGCGTGCTCGGGGGCCAGCACCATGAAGGTGGCCCCGAACACGGTGTCGGGGCGGGTGGTGAACACCTCGATCGGTTCGGCGGCGGTGGGGAAGCGGATGCGGGCGCCCTCGCTGCGGCCGATCCAGTTGCGCTGCATCGTCTTGATCGACTCGGGCCAGGCCAGCGCGTCGAGGTCGTCGAGCAGGCGGTCGGCGTAGGCGGTGATTCGCATCATCCACTGGCGCATGGTGCGCCGGAACACGGGAAAGTTGCCGATGTCACTGCGCCCCTCGGCGGTGACCTCCTCGTTGGCCAGCACCGTGCCCAGCCCCGGGCACCAGTTCACGGGCCCGTCGGCCAGGTAGGCCAGGCGGTGGTCGTCGACGACGGTGCGGCGCTCGACCTGGGTGAGCTCGGCCCACGGCCGCCCGTCCGGCGTGGCCCGCCGCCCCGACGCCAGCTCCTCGACCAGTTCGGCGATCGGGCGCGCCCGCTGAACGTCGGCGTCGTACCACGACTCGAAGATCTGCAGGAAGATCCACTGCGTCCAGCGGTAGTAGGGGGGATCGGTGGTGGCGACGCTGCGGCGCGGATCGTGGGCCAGGCCCAGGCGGCGCAGCTGGCGCCGGTAGTTGGCCACGTTGGCCTCGGTGGTGACGCGGGGGTGCTGGCCGGTCTGCACGGCGTACTGCTCGGCGGGCAGGCCGAAGGCGTCGTACCCCAACGTGTGGAGCACGTTGACCCCGGCCATGCGCTGGTACCGGCCGTAGACGTCGGTGCCGATGTAGCCGAGCGGGTGGCCCACGTGCAGCCCGTCGCCCGACGGGTACGGGAACATGTCGAGCAGGTACAGGTGCGGTCGGTCGCCCAGCGCATCCGGGTCGGCCAGCGGCCCGGCGGGGTTGGGCACTTCGAAGGTGCCCTCGGCCTGCCAGCGGTCCTGCCAGCGTCGCTCGATCTCGTCGGCGAGGGCCGCGGTGTAGCGGAAGGGCGGCCGGTCGTCGACGGAGTCGCGACGCGGGGTGTCCATGGAAGCAACGTACCGTCTGCCAGACTGGCCTCCGATGGCTGATGCCCATGGCTGAGACGACGGCTGCGACTGCGGTCGAGCCCCCCGCACCGCTCGCCGCTCGGCTCGAGGCAGCCGCTGGGCGCCCCGGCGGCCGGATCACGTTCCTGATCGGCGGCACCACCGACGAGGTCCCGTGGGCCCAGCTCCACGACGAGGCGCGGGCCGTGGGCGCGGCACTGCAGGCTCGTGGCGTCGAGCCGGGCGATCACGTCGCCATCCTCGGGCCCACCAGCCGGGCGCTGGTCACCGCCATCCAGGGGTGCTGGCTGGCGGGCGCCGCCAGCATGGTCCTCCCGCTGCCGATGCGCATGGGGTCGCTCGAGGAGTTCGTCACCGGCACGCGCACCCGTATCCGCCACGGCGACGCCCGCCTCCTGCTGATCGACGACGCTCTCGCCGGCTTCTACGAGCCCGTGCCCGGCGATCCGCCCTGCCTGCCTCTGGCCGAGGTGCTGCCGGGCCCGGGCCGTCCCGGCGCCGGCGAGCTGGTCGTGCCGGCGCCCGATCCCGAGCGTCTCGTGATCCTGCAGTACACCAGCGGCTCCACGTCCGAGCCCAAGGGCGTGATGCTGCCCGACCGCGTCGTCGGCGCCAACCTCGACGGTGTGGCTGCGGCGGCCGGGCTCGACCCGGCCCACGACACGCTCGTGTCGTGGCTCCCCTTGTACCACGACATGGGCCTGGTGGGGCTGCTCGCCCTGAGCCTGACCACCGGGACGCACCTGGTGCAGGCCGCGCCCCAGGACTTCCTGGCCAAGCCGGGGGCGTGGATGCAGTGGCTCAGCGACTACCGCGCCGCCGCCACCGCCGGGCCCAACTTCTCCTGGGTGCTGGCCGCCCGGGCGCTGGGGCGCATGCACGGCCTCGACCTGTCGAACATGCGGGTCGCCCTCAATGGCGCCGAGCCCATCGACCCCGACGCCGTCGAGGCGTTTGTGGCCGCCGCCGGCCGCTTCGGGTTCCGCCCCGAGGCCGTGTTCTGTGCCTTCGGCATGGCCGAGCTGGCCATCGGCGGCACGTTCCCTCCGCCGCTGCGGGGCATGGTGTGCGACACGGTCGACCGGATCGCCCTGGAGGAGAAGGGCGAGGCCATCCCGGCGCTCCCCGACGAGCCCGCCAGCCGCCGGCTGCCGCTGCTCGGCCAGCCGGTGCCGGGCCTGGAGATCCGGGTGTGCGATCCCTCCACGGGCGAAGTCCTCGAAGAGCGCGCCGTGGGCGAGCTGGAGATCCGGGGGACGTCGGTGACCCCGGGCTACTACAAGCGCCCGGAGGCCAACGCCGAGCTGTTCCGGGACGAGTGGCTGCGCACCGGCGATCTCGCCTACCTCCTCGACGGCGAGCTCGTGCTGTGCGGGCGCATCAAGGACGTCATCATCGTCGGCGGGCGCAACGTGTTCCCCGAAGACATCGAGCGGGCGGTCGGCGAGCTCGACGGCGTGCGCACGGGCAACGTCATCGCCTTCGGGGTGGAGGGCTACAAGAGCAGAGAGACTGTGGTCGTCGTCGCCGAGACCAAGGTGGAAGGCGACGGGCTGGCGGCCGTGCAGCGCGCCATCCACCACCGCACCCTCGAGGTGTCCGGGCTGCCGCCCCGCGACGTCATGCTCGTGAAGCCGGGCACGCTGCCCAAGACGAGCTCGGGCAAGCTGCAGCGGGCCCTGTGCAAGCAGCAGTACCTGGAAGAGCTGCTCGTCCTGGCATAACTCCGGCGGGGTCGGCTAGGCTGCCTTCAGGTCGTCCAGCACCTTGCGCCAGCGATCGGGATCGCTCTTGTAGGGGGCATAGAAGCTGACGCGGTGCACGACGTCGCCGTAGCGGCGGTGCAGCTCGCCGGCGATCTGCTCGGGCTCGCCCACGACCGCGAAGGTGTTGAGGATCTCGTCGTCGATGAGGTTGCCCATCTCGACCCACTGGCCCTGCTTGGACAGCGTGTTGAGCTCGTCCTGCAGCCCGCCCCAGCCATGGTGGTCGAGCACGGGCCGGTAGGCCGGAGTGGAGCCGTAGAAGGCGATCTGCTGGCGCGTGCCGGCGGCGGCCTTCTCCATCTCGGCCTCGTCGGTGCCGGTGACGACGAAGCTGGGACCGGCGATCTCGAAGCCCTCCAGCGCCTTGCCCGCCTTCTCCCGGCCCCGGGCGAGGGCCGGCAGCGTCACCTCGCGCAGGTAGCTCTCGGTGGTGAAGCCGTGGCACAAGAAGCCGTCGGCCACTTCGCCGGCGACCTCGGTCATGAGCCCGCCCACGCCGGCGAGCATGATCCGGGGATTGCCGTGCGGGTTCGGACCGGGGTTGAAGAACGGGGTCATGAGCGTGTGGGTGTAGAAGTCGCCCCGGAAGTCGAGCTTGGTGCCGTTGTTCCAGCAGTCCCAGATGGCCCGGACGGCCAGGATCATCTCCCGCATGCGGGGCGCCGGGTGGCTCCAGGGCATGGAGAAGCGCTTGGTGATGTGGGGCTTGATCTGGCTGCCCAAGCCGAGGATGAAGCGGCCGCCGGAGAACGACTGGAGGTCGTAGCCCAGGTTGGCCAGCAGCATGGGGTTGCGGGCGAAGGCGACGGCGATCGACGTGCCCAGCTCGATGGCCTCGGTGTGCTCGGCGGCCAGCACCAGCGGGAGGAACGGGTCGTGGCTCGTCTCGGCCGTCCAGAGGCCGGAGTAGCCCGCCTCTTCCGCCTCGCGGGCCTGCACCGGAGCAGCGGCCAAGTCGGACCCGAGCATCACACCGTCGACCTTCATGGCGCGCGACCGTAGGCCGCCGACGTTCGGCCCACGAAACGCGGTTTCGTGACCCGGGCGAGTCGGCGCCTGCAGCGCGGCCCCTTCGTGTCAGGGATCTGCACCTCCACGGTGCAGATCCCTGCCTCGGGCAGGCGGTTGCACCTGAACCCGTGCGTCTGATCCGGGTCAGCTGCCTTGGTCGCGCAGGAAGCGCTCGAGCTCGGCGGCCAGCTCGTCGCCGGTGGGCAGAGGGCCGCCGCCCAGGCTGCCCATCGCCCGCGACCCGCCCGGACCGCCGGCCGCACCGGTGCCGCTGGTGGCCTCGGCGTCCCACGCCGCCTCGAGCTGGCGCAGCATGGCGACGTGCTCCTCGCTGGCGGCCACCAGCTCGTCCAGCCGGCGAGCCTGGTCCCGACCGGCCTGCAGGAGCGCGCTCGGGTCGACCCGCACCTCGGCGGCTACCCCCAGGCCATCGAGCAGTGCCGCCGCCGCCCCCGGGTACGGCATGGCCGAGGCGTAGTGCGGGACCTGCGCCCACAGCCCGACCGCCGGCACGCCCATGGCGGCCAGGCGCTCTTCGAGGGCGGCAGCGGCGCCCGCCGGCACGTCGATGGAGGCGCGCAGGTAGGGGAGGGAGGCGGCCAACTCGGCCGAGGAGCACGTGACCGAGAGGCGGGACGGGCGGGTGTGAGGCGCGGCGAACGGGTACGCGCCCAGGCCCACCATGCGCCGCACCCCGAAGCTGGCGACGATCTCGCCGACGGTGTCGACGAACAGGCGCCAGGCGGAGTCGGGTTCGGCGCCCGTGAGCACGAGCAGGTCGATGCCGTCGCCGGTGCGCCCGGTGCCCAGCTCGATCGAGGGCCACACCAGGCCCGTGTTCACCCCGTCGCGCAGCTGCATCACCGGCCGGCGGGCCCGGTAGTCGATGAACGTGTCGCCGTCGAAAGTGGCGATCGTGCGCGTGCCGGTGGCCTGTACGACCGCTCTGGCGGCCGCCGCCGCGCCGGCCCCGGCGTCGATCCATCCTTCGAGGGCGACGATGAACACCGGCGCCTCGAGCGGGGGCCGCTCGCTGAAGGTGACGGGGTCGGCCACCGGTCAGCCCGTCCGGTCGAGGGCGGCGGCCGCGTGGCGCGCCGCCGCCTCCACCCGGTCGCCGAAGTAGGAGTAGGTGGACGAGATGCAGGCCAGCTTCCAGAACGCGAAGGCGATGTAGAAGTCGATGTCCGCGATCTGGCGCCCTGATACGTGGGCGTACCGGTCGAGCAGCTCGCGCCGGCTGCGGAAGCCATCGAGCCCGGTGACCGCGCCCGACCAGGCGCTCGGCTCGTCATCCGGTCCGCTCCAGTACACGAGAAAGAAGCCGACATCGGCCAGCGGGTCGCCGAGGGTGCAGATCTCCCAGTCGAGCACGGCGCCCAACTGGCCCTCGGGGGTCACCATGCAGTTGTCCAGCCGGTAGTCGCCGTGGATGATGGTGGCCGATCGCTGGGCGGGGATCCGCTCGGAGAGACGCCCGTGCACGTGCTCGACCTCGGGGATGTCGTGCGTTCGCTGCGCCTGCCACTGGCCGTACCACCGCTTCAACTGGCGGCCGATGTAGCCGTCGCGAGGGCCGAGGTCGCCCAGCCCTACGGCGTCGGGGTCGACGGCGTGGAGGGCGGCCAGGGTGTCCACCATGGCGTCGCTCGCGTCCCGGCGGGCGGCCACCGAGAGGTGGGCCTCGGCGTCGGCCCGGCTACGCAGCACGAGGCCGTCGACGTAGCCCATCACGTAGAACGGAGCACCGGTGACGGCCGGGTCGTCGCAGTAACCAACGGCCGGCGGCACCGGCACCAGCGTGTCGGCGAGGGCGGAGATGATGCCGTGCTCGCGGCCCATGTCGTGGGCCGAGGCCAGGGCGCCCAGCGGCGGGCGGCGCAGCACCACCCGGTGGCCCTGGGCATCGGTGACGCGGTAGGTGAGGTTGGAGTGGCCGCCGGCGATGAGGTCGAAGGTGAACGGCGGGGTCGCGCCGGGTACATGGTCGACCAGCCACGCCGACACTGGCGGGGCGGCGATGCCCGCGGGCCCGGTGTCGATCGCGGGGGATGCGGTGTCGGTGGCGGGGGATGCGGTGTCCGCCGTTGCCGTGGCCGGCGTGGTGTCGGTGCCGCGATCCGTCGCCGTGGCCGGCGTGATGTCGGTGCCGGGGTCCGTCGTGCCGGTGCCCGCCGGGGCCGTTGCCGTGGCCGGCGCACCGTACGCCTCGTCGCCAACGGGCCGCTCCACGCCAAGCGACGCTAGCGGCCGGGCGCCGGCGATCGGCGACCTTGTCGGGGCGAGGACGGCCGCCGATAGCCTCAGCTCATGGCCATCGACGTCACCGACGCCACCTTTCAGACCGAGGTCATCGAGCGCTCCCGACAGGCGGCGGTGGTCGTGGACCTGTGGGCGCCCTGGTGCGGGCCGTGCCGCACACTCGGCCCCATCATCGAGAAGGTGGTCGAGGCCACCGACGGCCAGGTCGTGCTCACCAAGGTCAATGTCGACGAGAACCCGCAGATCTCGGCCGCGTTCCAGGTGCAGTCGATCCCGGCGGTGTACGCGCTGCGGGACGGCCGGGTGGTGGACGGGTTCATCGGTGCCTATCCGGAGGAGGCGGTGCGCCAGTTCGTCGACGGCCTGCGCCCCAGCGCGGCCGAGAGCGAGGTCTCCGGCCTGGTGGCTGCGGGCGACGAGGCGTCGCTCCGCCGGGCGCTTGAGCTCGAACCCGGCCACGAGGACGCCGTGCTCGCCCTGGCCCGTCTGCTGGTCGAGCGTGGTGACGGCGAGGAGGCCCTCAGCCTGCTGGCCCGCATTCCCGAGAACGAGCAGGTGCGCCAGTTGGCGGCCCAGGCCCGCCTCGGCAGCAACGGCGACGGGGTCGACGCGACAGGCGACGATCACGAGGCGACGCTCACCGCCTTGCTCGACCGGGTGAAGGACGACCCCGCCGCCCGGCAGGAGTTCCTCGACATTCTCGAGTTGATGGGTCCGAACGACCCTCGGGTGGTGCCCTACCGCAAGCAGCTCACCGCTCGCTTGTTCTGAGCCCGCGCGGCCGTCCGCCCCCTACGGCGGCTCTCGGCGCGAATCCCGCCATATGTGGCGGAAATCGCGCCGAGACCCGCTCGGGCTCAAGCCATTCGGGTGCTCTCTCTGAGCCCCGGTGGCCGGGCGCGTGCCACGATGGTGCGGTGCCGTTCGAGCGCCGCCACGGTTACCTCCTGTGGGTGGGCGGACCGGTGCCGCCGGGAGCGGACGCCATCACGGTCGGCCGGGTGGTGGCCGTGCGGCGAGGGCGTGAGCGCTCCGCCTACTTGATCCACCACGAGCTCGTGCACGTGCGCCAGTGGCGGCGCCACGGCGCGGTGGGCTTCCTCGTCCGCTACGTCGGGTCCTACCTCACATGGCGCGCCCGCGGCTACCCGCACGCCGCGGCCTACCGCCGGATCCCCTTCGAGGTCGAGGCCGATTGGGTGGCGCGCCGGATCTTGCGGGCCCAGGGCACAACGCGCGTGCGGACGCCCTCGACCGCCGGGTAGCCTGCACCCGCTTCCCCCAGTTGCGCCCCCGTGTCGCGCGCCTGGAGGGATCCGTGTCCGAGCTGCTCCGCCCCGAGCCCAGCCTCGACTGGCGCCGACGCGTGCGCGCCGCCGCCGTCCACGTGCGTCCTGCCCGTCTCGTCGGGGTCGCCGTGGCCGTGGCGGCCATGGCCGTCGCCGCCACCTGGCTGCTGCGCTCGCCGGCTCCCCCGGTCGAGGCCTCGCTGCCCCCCGCTCGCCCGCTCACGGGCGCCACGGTCGTCGCCTCGGTCTCCACCACCGCGCCGGCCACCACCACCACGGCCGCCGACCTCCTCGTGCAGGCGGCCGGCGCCGTGCTGCACCCCGGCGTCTATCGGCTGGCGCCGGGGGCGCGCGTCGCCGATGTCATCGCCGCCGCCGGGGGAGTGGTGGCCGACGCCGACCCGGCGGCTGTCTTCCTGGCCGCGCCGGTGGCCGACGGGGACCGGGTGTGGGTGCCGCGGGTGGGTGAGGCACCGGCACCGGCCACACGCCCAGAAGCGGCGCCGGCGGGTGCACGGGCCTCACCCGGCGACCGCGCCGCGGGCGCCACCACAGTCGCCCCCGGGCCCGTCGACCTCAACACGGCCACTGCCGAACAGCTCGACGCGCTGCCGGGTGTGGGCCCGGCCACGGCCGCCGCCATCGTCGCTCACCGTGACGAGCACGGGCCGTTCGCCTCGGTCGACGCCCTGCTCGACGTCCGGGGCATCGGGCCCGCCAAGCTCGACGCGCTGCGCTCGCTGGTCACGGTATGAGCGGTCTCGCGCGACGTTGCGTCATGGGCCGTGCAGGCGGCCTCGCCCGGCGTTCAGCGGGTGGCCACGAACGCCAGCCCGGCCAGCCCGGCGATCACGCCCA
The DNA here is from genome assembly GCA_044871175.1 of Acidimicrobiales bacterium. Lineage (GTDB taxonomy): Bacteria > Actinomycetota > Acidimicrobiia > Acidimicrobiales > Ilumatobacteraceae > JBIOZN01. Next base: position 10,432 of record JBIOZN010000422.1, read on the forward strand.
GCCACACGCCGGCCAGCAGCCACACGAACTCCCGCCACCAGTCGCGCCAGGTCGCCACGGGCGAGCGGGTGGCGCGCCGGGCCGCCACCGCCCCGAGCACGAGCCACACGAGGGCGCTGGACAGCACCGCCAGCAGGTACCGGGGCGCCCCCCCGGCGAACGGCAGACCCACCAGCACCGCGGTGGGCAGGGCCAGGGTGGCCAGCAGCCAGCCGAGCGCCCCGGCCACCAGCTCGCCGGTGCCGCCTGCGGGCGCCAGGCGCCACAGCACGAGGGCCAGCACCAGGGCGCCGGCGGGCACGGCCAGCGCCGCCGGCGGGCCCAGGGCACGCAGGCGCCGCCGGTACGACCGGGGCCCGGCCGGAACCGACGCCCACGCTGCCTCAGCGGGAGGCGTCGGGCGGCGGTCCACCGACCGGGCGCGCAGAGGGGCGAGGGCGTCGCGAGCGGCCATGGCGGCCGCGATCGTACGAGGGCAGGGGGCCAGGATGGGTGACGCGGCCGTCGTCGCCTTGGCCGTCGCCATCAGCGTCGGTGCGTGGGCCGCCCGCCCGGTCCCGTTGGCGATCGCCGTCGCCGTCCTGGCCGTCGCGCTCGCGTTCGCCCGCCGCCGACGGGCGGCACCCCTGGCCGGGGGGCTGGTCGTGGTCGGGGGCGCCTTGCTGGCGTCGGGCCTGGCCGCCCGGGCGTGGGCGGGCACGGCTCCGATATCGGCGCGCGCCGTCGACGAGGTCGTCACCCTCGTCGGCGATCCCGAGGCGGTCAGCGGCGCCACGCGCGTCGTCGTCGCCCTCGACGGCCACCGCGTCGAGGCGTGGGCGCGGGGCTCGGCCGGCGCCGCCCTGGCACGACGGCTGGCCGGCGAGCGGGTGCACGTGCACGGCGATGTCGGCCCGCCACCGGCCGTCGTCGCCGCCCGGCTGGCGGCCCGCCATGTCGTCGGGCGTCTCGAGGTCGACACCGCCGGCGCCTCGTTCCCCGGCAACCCCGCCAGCCGAGCGGCCAACCGGGTCCGGCGCGCCCTGGTGCACGGGGCCGGCTCGATGACGCCCACCGAGCGGGCGCTGTTCACCGGCTTCGTCATCGGCGACGACCGGGCCCAACCGCCCGAGGTCGTCGACGACTTCCGCGCCGCCGGCCTGGCGCACCTCACGGCCGTGTCCGGTCAGAACGTCGCATTCCTGCTGGCGGTCGCCGCGCCCCTGCTCCGGCGGTTGCCTCTGGCGGGCCGCTGGGGCCTCACGGTGGGCCTGGTGGTGTGGTTCGCGCTGCTCACCCGCTTCGAGCCGTCGGTGCTGCGGGCCTCGGGCATGGCCGTGCTCGCCGCCACCGCCTTCGCCACCGGCCGGCCGGCGTCACGGCTGCGGCTCCTCGCTCTCGCCGTCGCCGGGTTCACGCTCATCGACCCACTGCTCGTGCATTCGGTGGGTTGGTGGCTGTCGGTGGCCGCCACTGTCGGCATCGTCGTCGGGGCCGCACCGTTGGGTCGGATGCTGCCGGGGCCCCGGCCGCTGGCCGAGGCGATCGGGGTCACCGTCGCCGCCCAGCTCGGCGTCGCGCCGGTGAGCGCCGCCGTCTTCGGCGCCATCCCGCTCGCCTCCGTGCCCGCCAACCTGCTCGCCCTGCCCGCCGCCGGGCCGGTGATGGTGTGGGGCCTTCCCGCCGGGGTCGTGGCCGGCCTCGTCCCCGGCCCCGTCGCCACCGTGCTGCACCTGCCCACCCGGCTGTGCGTGCGCTGGCTCGCCCTCGTGGCCCGGCTGGCGGCCCGGGTGCCACTGGGCGAGCTGCGCCTCGTCCCCCTTCTCGTTCTCGGCGCGTTCATCGCCATCGCCGTGGCCGTCGGCCGGGTGCGCCGCCGGTCAGCGGTCGGCGGCCAGGAAGGCTGGGCGTCGCCGGCCGCCGACCACGTCCGCCGCTCGTCGCCGGCCGACGGCACTCACACCCTTCGCCCGTCGGCGGCCGCCGGCCGGCTGGTGGCCGTCGCCGCTGCCACCCTCGGCGCCGTGGCCGTGGTGGGGGCACTGATCGATTCCTCGTCGTCCGCAGTCGGGGCGCGCCTGCCCGGCGGGCAGCTGTGGCGTCTCGGGGGCGCCAGCGCGCTCGTGGTCGACCGCCCCGACGGCCGACTCCTCACCGCCCTGCGCCGCCGGCATGTCGACCAGCTCGACGTCCTGGTGGTGTCGGGCGGCGGGGGCACCGACGTTCACGCTCTCGACGCCGTGTTGCGCCGGTACCAGCCCCGGCTGGTGCTCGCCCCGGCGGGCAGCCGGGTGCCCGGCGCGCGCGCCCCGCCCATCGGCTCGCTGATCGTGACGGGAGGCATCGCGGTCGAGGTCCTCGACGACGACCCCTTCGCGGTGCGCGTGCGCGCTGCGCCCCCCGACGGGTAGCCGGTGCCAAGCTGGGCGCCGTGCGGCTCGAGCTGGGCGCAACGCGCTACGACCTGACGCGCCGGGCCCTGGTCATGGGAATCCTGAACCGCACGCCCGACTCCTTCTACGACCGAGGCCGGTATTTCGACCTCGACGACCTGGCGCGCCGCGCCGAGCAGTTGGTGGCCGAAGGGGCCGACGTCCTCGACGTCGGCGGCGTCAAGGCCGGGCCGGGGCCCGAGGTGGGCGAGGCCGAGGAACTCGACCGCGTCGTGCCGGCGATCGAGGCCCTGCACGCCCGCTTCGACGTGCCCGTGTCGGTCGACACGTGGCGAGCGGGTGTGCTCGCCGCCGCCGCCGGGGCCGGCGCGATCGTCGCCAACGACATCAGCGGGTTCGCCGACCCTGACTACTTGCCCGTGGCCGCCCGGCACGGCTGCGCCGTCGTCGCCACGCACATCCGCCTGGCCCCCCGGGTGCCCGACCCTCAGCCCGACTACCCCCAGGGTTTGGTCCCCACGGTCGTGGCGTTCTTGGGGGAACGGGCGGCGTGGGCGCAGGCGGCCGGCATCGCGCCCGAGCGGATCATGGTGGACGCCGGCCTCGACCTGGGGAAGACACCGGCGCAGAGCCTCGAACTGCTGCGCACCTCGGATGCCCTCCTGCCCCTCGGCTACCCGGTGCTCTTGTCAGTGTCGAACAAGCGGTTCCTGGGCGAGCTGTTCGGTCTCGACGTGGGCGCACGCGGGCCGGCCACGGTCGCCGCGCACGCCCTCGGCATCGCCAAGGGTGCTCGGATCCTGCGGGCCCACGACGTGCGGGCGGCGCGCCGGACGGCCGACGTCATGGCGGCCGTGCTGGCGGCTCGCGCCGAGCGCGCGCCGGCCGGTCGGGGCGTCGTCGACGGCGTCGTCGAGGACGCGGTGGGGGACCGTTCTCGCCCGGCGGCGATCTCGGCCCCGTGAGCATCCACCTGTTACGCGGTGACGACGAGAGCCTGCTCGCCGACGCCCTGGCCGATCTGGTGCGGCGACTGCTGGGCGACGCCGACCGGGCGCTGGCGGTCGACGAGTTCGACGTGGGCGCCGCCGATGGCGCCCCCGTGGACGTCGCCGGGCTGATCGCCGCCGCGCGCACGCCGCCGTTCCTCACCGAGCGGCGGGTCGTGGTGGGCCGCAATGTGCCGCGTCTGGCCGCTGCCGATGCCGACGTGCTGGCCGCCGCTCTGACGGAGCTGCCGCCGACGACCGACCTCGTGCTCACCGCCGCCGGGGGACGGCTGCCCAAGAAGCTGCTCGACGGACTCAAGGCGGCGGGTGCCGTCAGCGTCGACACCGACCCGCCGTCGGGCGGCCGCGACCGGCGCCTGTGGCTCGACGAGCACCTGGCGGCCGGGTTGGCGCCCGTGCGCCTCGACCCGGCGGCCCGGGCGGCCCTCACCGGGCAGCTCGGCGACGACCTGGGACGGCTGCCCGGGCTGCTCGAGACACTGGCGGCCGCCTACGGCCGTGACGCCAAGCTGGGCGTCGATGAGGTGGCCCCGTTCCTGGGCGAGGCGGGGGCCGTGCCCCCCTGGGAGCTCACCGACGCCCTCGACCGGGGCGACACGGCCGGCGCCCTCGACCGACTGAGTCGCATGCTCGGCGCCGGCGGACGCCACCCGCTGCAGATCATGGCCACGCTCCATGCCCACTACGGCCGCTTGCTGCGTCTCGACGGGGCCGACGTCACCGACGAGCGGGCGGCGGCGACGCTGCTCGGGCTGAAGAGCCCATTCCCGGCCCGCAAGGCGCTCGATGCCGGCCGGCGCCTCGGCCACAAGGGCATCGCCCGGGCGATCACCCTGCTGGCCGCCGCCGACCTCGATCTGCGCGGCGCCAAGGAGTGGCCCGAAGGCCTGGTGGTGGAGGTGCTGGTGGCGCGCCTCAGCCGCCTGGCCCCGGCCCGCCGGCCGGCCCCCCGCCGTTGACCCGTCGCCCCACGTTCCCCGGTGCCTTTCCGCCGGCCGGCCCCCCGCCGCCTGTCTCCCGACCCTTTCCATCGGCCCTTCCCTCCGGGTCTTTCGGTCAGGTATTTGCACCTTGACGGTGCATTCGGCTGCCCAAGGCAGGGATGTGCACCTCAGTGACCCCCGACATGCGCGTGAGGAGCCCTCAGGCCCCCGTAGGGGAAGCCCGGACGGGGCCGGTGGCGCTCGACGGCACTCGCGCACCTCGACGGAGCGGCGTCGGCGGCGCGGGCGGCCCTGCCCGGCGTTACTGCGGCTGCTCGATCGCCGCCAGGCGCCGCATCAAGCGGCTCTTGCGGCGAGCGGCGGCGTTCTTGTGGATGACGCCCTTGGTGGCCGCCTTGTCGATGCGCTTGACCGCCATGCGCAATGCCTCATCGGCCCCGTCGTCGCCCTGCTCGGCCGTGCGCACCGCCGTCTTCGAGCGCGTCTTCAGCTCGCTCTTCACGGCCTTGTTGCGTTCGGCGCGCTTGGCGTTGGTCTTGTTGCGCTTGATCTGGCTCTTGATGTTCGCCACGGGCCTGCAGTCCTGTCCGTCGGGAGGGCCCCGAAAGGCTAGCAGCGCGCCGGTAGCGTTGGTCCCTCAGCGCCATGGATCTCGCCCGCATCCGAAACTTCTCGATCATCGCCCACATCGACCACGGCAAGTCGACGCTGTCGGATCGGATCCTCGAGCTCACCGGTGCGGTCGACGCCCGGGAGATGCGCGAGCAGTACCTCGACTCCATGGAGCTCGAGCGCGAGCGGGGGATCACCATCAAGGCGCAGAACGTCCGGGTCGAGTGGAAGGGTCACACCCTCCACCTCATCGACACCCCTGGCCACGTCGACTTCGGCTACGAGGTGAGCCGCAGCCTGGCCGCCTGTGAAGGCGTCGTGCTGGTGGTGGACGCCGCCCAGGGCATCGAGGCCCAGACGCTGGCCAACTGCTACCTGGCCCTCGAGCACGACCTGGAGATCGTGGCCGCCCTCAACAAGATCGACCTGCCCGCCGCCGACCCCGACCGTTACGCGGCCGAGATCGAGAACGTCCTCGGCCTCGACGCCACCGACATCCTGCGGATCAGCGCCAAGACGGGCGAGGGCGTGGCCGCACTGCTCGACGCCGTGCTCGAACGCATCCCGCCTCCCCAGGGCGATCCCGAGGCGCCCCTGCAGGCGCTCATCTTCGACAGCCAGTACGACCAGTACCGGGGCGTCGTGAGCTCGGTGCGAGTGGTGAACGGGCGGATGAGCACGGGCGCCCGTCTGCGGTTCATGCAGACCGGTGCCACCCATACCGCCGACGAGATCGGCGTGCGGCGGCCGACGCCGACGCCGGTGCCCGAACTCGGCCCCGGTGAGGTCGGCTACCTCATCGCCGGCATCAAGGACGTGGGCCAGGCCCGCTCCGGCGAGACCGTCACCGAAGCGGGCCGCTTGGCGGCCGAGCCCCTGCCCGGCTACCGCGACCCCAAGCCCATGGTGTTCTGCGGGCTGTACCCGGTGGACGGCGACGACTTCGAGGACCTGCGCGACAGCCTGGAGAAGCTGCGGCTGAACGACGCCTCCATCACCGCCGCGCCCGAGACCTCGGGAGCGCTCGGGTTCGGGTTCCGGTGCGGCTTCCTGGGCCTGTTGCACATGGAGATCGTGCGCGAGCGTCTGGTGCGCGAGTTCGGGCTCGACCTGATCGCCACCACCCCCAGCGTGGAGTACCGGGTGGCGCGCACCGACGCGACCGTGGTCGAGGTCGACAACCCGGCCGACCTGCCGCCGGCGCAGGAGATCGAGCGCATCGAGGAGCCCTACCTCACCGCCAGCATCATCACCCCCACCACCTACACCGGCACGGTGATGGAGCTGTGCCAGAGCCGGCGGGGCGAGATGGGCAAGCTCGAGTACCTGTCGCCCGAGCGGGTCGAGCTGCACTACCGGATCCCGCTGGCCGAGGTCGTGGTCGACTTCTTCGACCAGCTGAAGAGCCGTACCCAGGGCTACGCCAGCCTCGACTACGAGCCCGCCGACTATGCCCCCGGCCATCTGGTCAAAGTCGACATCCTGCTCAACGGGGTGCCGGCCGACGCCTTCTCCACCATCGTCCACCGGGACAAGGCCTACGACTACGGGCGGCGGATGTGCGAGAAGCTGCGCGAACTGATCCCCCGCCAACTGTTCGACGTGCCCATCCAGGCTGCCATCGGCGGGAAGATCATCGCCCGGGAGACGGTGCGGGCCAAGCGCAAGGACGTGCTGGCCAAGTGCTACGGCGGCGACATCACGCGCAAGCGCAAGCTGCTCGAACGCCAGAAGGAGGGCAAGAAGCGCATGAAGTCGATCGGGCGTGTCGAGGTGCCCCAGGAGGCGTTCATCGCCGCCCTGCGCCTGTCGGACTGACGCCGGCGTCGCCCGTCGGCGGGGCGCCAGCGCCGGCGCCGTCCGGCTGCAGGCCGCCAGCGCCGGCCAGCAACCGGGCCAAGGTGGTGCCGGTGATGGCGCCCACGGTGAAGCCCATGGCCACGGCGGCAGCGACGCCGACGGCCACGAACGCCCACGGCGGCCACCCGTTGGGCGTGACCGACAACGCCACCACCGGAATCATGACGCCGACCAGCCAGGCGCCCGCCGTCACCGTCACCCAGCGGCCCGAGCGGGGCACGGTCCGGCGCAGCACCCGCCATTGGGCGTAGCCCATCGCCAGCAGCGCCGCCGTCCACGCCGGGACGAGCACGATCGCCGCCACGGCGCCGGGCAGGATGTCGGCGCCCAGCAGCGCGCCCCCACCCATGCCGACGAACCAGGCGAACCCGGCGGCCGCCACGGTGGCCCGCACCCAGCCGTGGTGGTCGACGGTGGGCGCGTCGCGCCGGAGCACCCAGGCTTGGGCGCGGCCCAGCGCCGCGCCCTCCAGCAGGCCGGCCAGGGTGAGACCGAGCACCATGACGGCGTCGGGAGCTCCGAGGGCGCCCAGGGTCGCCCCGGCCAGGGCTGGTGGGACGAACCCGAGCAGTTCGCCCAGCACGCAGGCGCGCGTCCACGCGGCGCGCAGGGCCGCCGGCTCGCTGCCGTCGTCGTGGCCGTCGTCGCCGCCGCCGCCGTCGTGCAGGTCGTTGTGGCTGTCGTCGACGCGGCTGCCGTCGTGCAGGTCGTCGACGTCGTCGAAGGCCCGGCTCGTCGTCATCGGGGTCGGCACCACACGGCGACGGTGGCGGAGGGGTCGAGCTGGCGGGCGGCCCGGGGGAACCGGGCCCGATAGGCGCCGAGCAGTGGCTCGATCATGCCGGGCTCGTCGGCCCCCAGGACGGCCCGGCCCCGCATCGGGCGCCAGCTGCCGGCGGTCAGGACGTCGAGGTCGTGCTCGTCCCTGAAGTTCCGCCACCACTGCTTCTCGGAGGGCCGGGCGGCGATCACCACGAGGTCCTGCCCCAGGGGCGCGTACTGCACGGGCGTGACGACCTCGTGGCCCGAGCGGCGCCCGCGGTAGCGAATGAGGGCGACCGATCGAGACAGCACGCCATGCACCGGCGAGCGCAGCACGGCGCTCACCAGCCGGTTGCCGAGCGTCATGGGACCTCCGCGTCCATCGTCACCGTTCCGCCCGACGAGGCCCAGGGGCTTAGGTCCGGACAACGAGGTTCGGCCCGCCCGACGAACCAGCTGTGAGGATGCTCGTCGGCGGTCGCCGCCCAGGACGCGGGCCTGTCCGGGTGCTCAGGGCCGGCTGTCGGGTGCTCCGGTGCGGCACGGCGGCCCCCCAGCCGCTAGGACGCGTGACATGGCCCGCTCGATCATGTGGTTCCGGCGTGACCTCCGCCTGGCCGACAATCCGGCGCTGGTCGCCGCCGCCAGCGCGGGCCGGGGTGAGGTCGTGGGCCTGTTCGTCGCCGATCCCGCCTTCGCCCGCGCCGGCGCCGCCCGCCGTCACTTCCTGGCCGACTGCCTCGGGTCGCTCGATGCCGACATGGGCGGCACCCTGGTGGTGCGCGAGGGCGACCCGGCGGTGGTGGTGGCCGCCGTCGCCGCCGAGATGGGCGCCGAGGCCGTCGTGGCCGCCGGCGACCACGGCCCCTACGGCCGGCGGCGGGACGAGGCCGTGGCCAAGGCGCTGGCCCGGGACGGACGGACCTTGGCCTTCGTGGGCAGTCCGTACGCCGTCGCTCCCGGCACCCTGGTGAAGGGCGACGGCGGTCCGTTCGCCGTGTTCACCCCGTTTCTGCGGGCCTGGCGCGCCGCGGGTTGGGACGAGCCCGTGCACGCCCCCGCCGTCGACTGGGTCGTCCCGAAGGACGCGGCTCGGAACGGGTCGAGCCGTCGTCTCCCGCCCTTTCCCGACGTCGACAGCAAGCTGCCCGAACCGGGCGAGGCGGCCGCCCACCGGCGGGCCGACGCCTTTCTCGCCGGGCCCGTCGAGCGCTACGACCACGACCGCAACCGCCCCGACCTCGACGCCACCAGCCGCCTCAGCCCGTATCTCCACTTCGGCGTGCTCCACCCCCGCCAGCTGCTCGCCCGGCTCGGGCGCAGCCCGGCGCACCGCGCCTTCGGCAACGAGCTGGCGTGGCGCGACTTCTACGCCGACGTGCTCCACCACCGTCCGGAGACGGCCTGGGCCCCCCTCCAGGCGCGGATGGCGACCATGGCCGTCGACACCGACGCCGAGGCCCGGGAGCGCTTCACGGCCTGGTGCGACGGGCGCACGGGGTTCCCGCTCGTCGATGCCGGACTGCGCCAGCTACGGGCCGAGGGCTGGATGCACAACCGGTTGCGCATGACCACGGCCAGCTTCCTGGTGAAGGACCTGCACCTGCCGTGGCAGTGGGGTGCCGCCCACTTCCTGCGCCACCTCGTGGACGGCGATCTCGCCAGCAACAACCACGGCTGGCAGTGGGTCGCCGGCACCGGCACCGACCCGGCTCCCTACTTCCGGGTGTTCAACCCCGTGCTCCAGGGCGAGAAGTTCGACCCCGACGGCGCCTACGTCCGCCGCTACGTGCCTGAGCTCGCGGACCTCGCGGCACCCGCCATCCATCGCCCGACGGAGGCCCGCAGGATCGACTATCCGGCGCCGATCGTCGACCACGCGACCGAGCGGGCCGAGGCGCTGGCCCGCTACGGCCGGGTCACCGGGGGGTAGCTGCGGAGCAGGCAGCGGACGCCAGCCGCGCGCGTCGGGCCGGAGGGACCTACCGCCCCGAGGCTGGCACTCGGTAGCATCGAGTGCCAGATGCTCGACGAACGCAAGACGGCGATCCTGCGAGCGGTCGTGCAGGGGTACATCGAGACGGCCCAGCCCGTCGGGTCGGGCCATGTGGCCAGCGCGCCCGGTGTGCATGTGTCGTCGGCCACCGTTCGCAACGAGATGGCCGTCCTCGAGCAGGAGGGCTACCTGCACCAGCCCCACACGTCGGCCGGGCGCGTGCCCACCGACAAGGGCTACCGCTACTTCGTCGACCACCTGGTCCCGCCCGGGCGCCTCGACGGAACCCGCGCCCGTCAGGTCCGTGACTTCTTCGACACCACCCACGGCGCGCTCGAGCAGATGCTGCGCGACACCAGCGGCCTGCTCGCCCGGCTCACGGACTACGCCGCCGTGGTGGTGGGGCCCTCGATCGAGGCCGCCACCCTGCGCTCCGTGCAGCTCGTGTCGCTGTCCTCGCGCGTGGTGTTGCTGGTGGGCGTGCTGTCCACCGGTTCGGTGCACCACGAGCCGATCGAGCTCGACGACGACGTCTCCGTCGAGCGCGTGAACGCCGCCACCGCCCACCTCGCCGTTCACCTCGTCGGACATCCCATCGGGCTCCTGCCCGACGTCCCGCCCACCGCCGACGCCGAGCTCGACGCCCTCGTCGCCACTGCTCTCAGCGCCTTGCGGGCCGTCCGCCACGGCGACGACGACAACGTCTTCGTCGGGGGGGCGTCGCGCATGGCGGCCGCCTTCGACGCCGTCGACGTGGTGCGCACCGTGCTGGTCACCCTCGAGCAGCAATACGTGGTGGTGTCGCTGCTGCGCGACATCCTCGACCGGGGCCTCACGGTGGCGATCGGCACCGAGCACGGCGTGCAGCCCCTGGCGGCCTGCAGCGTCGTTGTCGCCCCCTACATCGTCGAGGGCGAACCGGTGGGCACGATCGGTGTCCTGGGCCCGACCCGGATGAACTACCCCCAGGCGCTGGCGGCAGTCGGCGTCGTGAGCGAGCGGCTCGGCCGCCACCTGAGCGAGGGATAGCGCGATGGCCGACTACTACGCGCTGCTCGGGGTGTCGCGCTCCGCTGACGGCGACGAGCTGAAGCGGGCGTACCGGCGCAAGGCCCGTGAGTTGCACCCTGACGCCAATCCCGACGACCCCGCCGCCGCCGAGCAGTTCAAAGAGGTGGCGCGTGCCTACGAGGTGCTGTCCGACGCCGACATGCGGGCCCGCTACGACCGCTACGGCGAGGCCGGGGTGCAAGGGGCGGCCGCCGGCACCGGCGACCCCTTCGGCGGCTTCGGTTCGGGGCTGGGCGACATCTTCGACGCCTTCTTCGGAGGCGGCGGCGGCTTCAGCGGAGGTGGCCGGGGTGGTCGCAGCGGACCCGTCGGGCCACCCCGGGGACAAGACCTCGAGGTCGTGACCGACCTCGACTTCGTCGACGCCGTGTTCGGCTGCGAGCACCCGATCACCGTGCGCACCGCCGTGCGCTGCTCCACCTGCGGCGGCAGCGGGGCGGGGGAAGGCACCCAACCGGTGACCTGCGTCGAGTGCGCCGGCACCGGCCAGGTGCGCCGGGTGCGCCAGAGCCTGCTCGGGCAGATGGTGACCGCCGGCCCGTGTTCTCGTTGCGGTGGCCTGGGCCAGGTGATCGTGACGCCCTGCCCCGCCTGCCGGGGGGAGGGGCGGGTCGTGGACGAGCGGACCTACCGAGTCGACGTTCCCGCCGGTGTCGACACCGGCTCCACGCTGCGCCTCGCCGGCCGCGGCGCCGTCGGCCCCCGTGGTGGCCCGCCCGGCGACCTCTTCGTGCACCTGCGGGTGCGGCCCCACGAGCGCTACCAGCGCGACGGCGACGATCTCGTGGCCGACCTCGGCATCGGCTTTGCCCAGGCGGCCCTGGGCACGCATGTCGTGCTGCCCACGCTCGACGGCGACGAGGACCTCGTCATCCCACCGGGCACCCAGCCGGGTCGCGTGTTCCGCCTGCGGGGCCGGGGCGTGCCCCGCGTCGACCGGCGCGGCGGGCGCGGCGACCTGCTCGTGCGGGTGAACGTCGAGGTGCCCACCAAGCTCGGTAAAGGCGAAGAGGAACTGTTGCGGCGCTTCGCCGAGGAGCGGGGTGAAGCGGTCGCGCCGGCGGGCAAGGGCTTGTTCGACCGCATCAAGAGCGCGTTCTCCTGAGCCGTTCGCGTCCGCTCTCCGTGGGGCCAGTGCTGCCAAGGTCGGTGCTGCCGGGTTCGGTGCCGGGGTCAGCGCCGCCGGGGTCAGTGCTGTCGGGGGGCCGGCTCGCGTCCGGTTCTCGGTCGTCGCGCCGGTGACCGCCGGGCCGGCGTCTCAGGCGGCGGCGGCGCACGTCTTCGTGGCCGACCTCGCCGACCCGGTGCTGGCGCCCGACGACGACCACCATCTGCGCCGCGTGCTGCGCCTGCAGCCCGGAGCCGACCTGACGATCGCCGACGGAGCGGGACGCTGGTGCGCGGCGCGCCTCGGTGACGCCGCGCACCTCGAGCCCGTCAGTGGCGTCGTCGTCGACCCGGAGCCCGCGCCGGTCCTCACGGTCGGGTTCGCGCTGGTGAAGGGCGAGCGTCCCGAGTGGGTGGTGCAGAAGCTCACCGAGATCGGCGTCGATCGCATCGTGCCCTTCGCCGCGGCTCGCTCCGTCGTGCGCTGGGACGAGGACCGCTCTGCCCACCACGCTCTGCGGTTTGCCAAGGTGGCCCGTCAGGCGGCCATGCAGTGCCGGCGCAGCCGCCTGCCCGTCGTCGAGATGCCGACGACCTTCGCGGCGGCCGCCGGTCGTGCCCGCACGGCGCTGGCCGCGGCCGAGGGGGAAGCGCCCACGCTCGATCTCCCGTCGCTGCTCACGGGGCCGGAGGGAGGGTGGTCGGCGACCGAGCGTGCCGCCGGCCTGCCGATGGTCGCGCTCGGTCCCAACGTCTTGCGGGCCGAGACGGCGGCCATCGTCGCGGGAACACTGCTGGTGGCGTTGCGCACCGGCCTCGTGGCCCCTCACGCTGGGTGAGAGGGGTCGGACGGACCATTGCGTATACAACTGAGTGTACGTAGCGTGATGTGCCACCGCGTCACTTAGGCGCGCCCTGATCCGGAATAGGCAGACATGAGCACAGAAGACATGGACGTGAGCACCGACCCGAACATCGACGTCGAACTCCAGGTGACCCCGTACGGCCGCAAGGTGGGCGAACGCTTGCGGGGCATCCGACGGCAGAAGGGCATGTCCCTTCAAGAGGTCGAGGCCGCCTCGACCCAGGAATTCAAGGCGTCCGTGCTGGGCGCCTACGAGCGCGGTGAGCGCGCCATCTCGGTCCCCCGCCTCGAGCGGCTGGCCCGCTTCTACAACGTTCCCGTCGACCAGATGCTGCCGCTCGAGCGGGCCCGCACCGAAGCGGTGGCCGACGAGCCCGGCTACATCGGTCCGGTCACCGTCGACCTCGAGAAGCTGGCGAACTACGAGGGCGCCAACGCCGACCTGCTGCACCGCTTCGTGCGCATGATCCAGGTGCAGCGCCAGGACTTCAACGGCCGCATGCTCACGATCCGCGCCAGCGACCTCGTCGCGATTGCCGCCATCTTGGACACGCCGCTCGACAACGCCGCCCGTAAGCTCGGGGAATTGGGCCTGCGTTTCGAGCTCAACGGGGACTGACCCCGCCCTTCGGCGTCTACGTCCACGTGCCGTTCTGCGCGGCACGCTGCGACTACTGCGCGTTCGCGACGTGGACGGATCGTCACCACCTCCAGGGCCGATACATGCGCGCCCTCAGAGCCGAGGTGGAGGCGGCGGTCGCCGCTGATGCGATGCCGCCGGCCACCACGGTGTTCGTGGGCGGCGGCACGCCCTCGCTGGTGGACCCGAACGCGCTGATCGGGGTGCTCGACGCGGTCCCG
>JBIOZN010000423.1:0-7961 GCA_044871175.1 Acidimicrobiales bacterium
CCGTCACCGCCGCCACCGGCCTGGCCCGCGCCGACATCGAGCGGGTGGCCCACCGGCTTCTCCGCTCCCGGGCCACGATCGTGTGCTGGGCCATGGGCCTCACCCAGCAGAAGGGCGCGGTGGCCACGATCCAGGAGATCGTGAACGTCCTGCTGCTGCAGGGCAACCTGGGCCGTCCCGGCGCGGGCGTCTGCCCGGTGCGCGGGCACTCGAACGTGCAGGGCGACCGCACCATGGGGATCTGGGAGCGCGCCGACCCGACGCTGCTCGACGCCCTGCAGGCCGAGTTCGGCTTCGACCCCTCCCGCCACGACGGGCACGACGCGGTGGACGCCATCGGCGCCATGGCCCGCGGTGTGGTGGACGTCTTCATGGCGATGGGCGGCAACTTCGTGTCGGCCACGCCCGACACCACCGTCACCGAAGCGGCCCTGCGGCGCTGCGGCCTCACCGTGCACGTGTCCACCAAGCTCAATCGCTCGCACGTCGTCACCGGGGCGACGGCCCTCATCCTGCCCGCCCTCGGGCGCACCGAACGCGACGTGCAGGCCGGGGGCGAGCAGTTCGTCACCGTTGAGGACTCGATGTCGGTGGTGCACCGTTCCCAGGGGCGCCTCGACCCTCCGAGCCCCGAGGTGCGCTCGGAGGTCGCCATCGTGTGCGGGCTGGCCGAGCGGGTGCTGGCCGGGCGCACCACCATCCCCTGGCACGCCTTCGCGGCCGACTACGAGGCGATCCGCGATCGCATCGCCCGGGTGATCCCGGGATGCGAGGACTACGGCGCGAAGGTGCGCCAGCCCGACGGCTTCGTGCTGCCGCACCCGCCCCGCGACGAGCGCCGGTTCCCCACCGCCAGCGGCCGGGCCGGGCTCGCCGTCAACCCGCTCGAGGTGCTGCGGGTGCCCCCCGGGCGACTGCTGCTGCAGACGGTGCGCAGCCACGACCAGTACAACACCACGATCTACGGCCTGGACGACCGCTACCGAGGCGTGAAGGACGGGCGGCGGGTGGTGTTCGTCCACACCGACGACCTGGCCGAGCGAGGCCTGGCCGACGGCGACCTGGTCGACCTCGTCAGCGAATGGCCCACCGCCGACGGCACCGTCACCGAGCGGCGGGGCGAGCGCTTCCGCTGCGTCGCCTACGACACGCCCCGGGGGTGCGCGGCCGCCTACTTCCCAGAGGCCAACGTGCTCGTGCCCCTGGAGGCCACGGCCGACCGCTCGCACCAACCGGTGTCCAAGGCGATCATCGTCCGCTTGGAGCCGTCCGCCGCGCCGGTGGCGGCGCACCCCGAACACCGGGCGCATCAGGGGAGCGAAACCCGCTCCTGACGGGCGCAGACGGCCCGCCCCCGGTCCCGAGGCAGTAGACAGGGGTGTGTCCCCCCGGGAGGTGCGCCATGGCCGACGAACCCACCCTTGACCCCGACGTGCTCGCCGAGGACGTCCCCGTCGAGGCCAACCCCGCCGACGTGTTGGAGCAGCGCCAGGAGCTCCCCCCCGACGAGGACGAAGAACTCATCGTCGACGACCAGGACGCCGGCATCGCTCCCGAGCGCCTGGTCGACGACCGGGACGGGCTGGGCGGCTGGCGGCTGTGAGCCCCACGCCGCCGACGCCGCCGACCCCGGGGGCCCCGCCACCCGGCGCCGAGCGCATCGTCGCGGGCGTGGACGACGACGGCGTGGCCAAGGCGGCCATCCGGTGGGCGGCCGACGAGGCCGTGCGGCGAGGTGCCCACCTCGAGCTCGTGCACGCCTGGCAGCCGGTGGTGCCCCTCGAACCCGCCGGCCTGGTGAGCCCGCCGGCCAACATCGACCTGGAGGCGGGGGCGCGCGCCCTGCTCGACGAGGTGGTGGCCGAGGTGCGGGCCGCCGCCCCGGCCTGGCCCGAGCAGTGTTCGACGCACATCGTGGAAGGGCCCGCCGGCCCGGTGCTCGTGGAACAAGCCGAGGGGGCGGCCCTCGTGGTGGTGGGCAAGAAGAAGCACAGTGCCCTCACCGAAGTGCTGTTGGGCTCGGTGAGCCGCCATGTCATCCACCACGCCCCCTGCCCCGTCGTCGTCGTGCGCTGACCCCCGCTCGGCTACCGCCGGACTTCGCGAGCAGGGCGTCGACCGCCTCAACCGCGCACCGCCCGAACGCGCCACTGTCGTCACATCTGCTCGTGTGACGACCGGAAGTGACGACAGTGTCACGACAGGGTGGGCATGGCGCCGTACTGCGAGCGAGGCTGGCGGTGCCCTGTTGGGCGATTTTCCCGGCCCCACGGGGGGGCGGCGTGCTGGGCTGGACGCATGGAGGTGCGCCCCGCCCGGCCCGACGACCTCGACGAGCTCATCGCCTCGTTCGCCGCCGTGGTGGCCGAGGGCCGCTGGCTGGGCACTCAGCCGGGGTTCGACCGCGAGGCTCGTCGCCAGGGTCTGGCCGCCTCGCTGGACGACGCCACGGTCGGCGTGTTCGTCGCCGAGGAGGGCGGCCGCCTGCTCGGCGGCATCCGGGGCCAGGACGGCGGTGGGCTGGTGGAGCTCGGCATGTGGGTGGTGGCCGACGCGCGGGGCCGGGGCGTGGGCGCCGCCCTGCTCGACGCCCTCGTCGCCTGGGCTCGCCAGCGAGGCGCCCACAAGGTCAGCCTCCAGGTGTGGCCTCACAACCAGCGGGCCCGGACGCTGTACCGCCGCGCCGGCTTCGTCGACGAGGGCCGGCTCCGGCGCCACTACCGGCGCGCCTCGGGGGACCTGTGGGACGCCGTCGTCATGGGCCTCGTGCTCGACACCACCAGCCCCGGCGCGCCCTACGACGACCGTCCGCCGGCCGACGGGGTATAGCCCCGTCGTCATGCCTTCGGCCGCCCCCTCGTCGTCTCCGTCGTCGCGCGCCCGCACCCTGCTCGTCGTGCTCGCCGGCGGGCGCGGCGGCCGGCTGGCTCCGCTCACCGACGGCCGCGCCAAGCCGGCGCTCACCTTCGGCGGCTCGTACCGGCTGATCGACATCGTGCTGTCCAACGCCATGCACAGCGGGCTGAGCGACGTGTGGGTGGTGGAGCAGTACGAGCCCCACGCCCTCAACGACCACCTGGCCAGCGGCCGGCCCTGGGACCTCGACCGTACCCACGGCGGCCTGCAGGTCCTGTCGCCGTTCCAGGGCGCCGACGGCGAGGGCTTCTCCGAGGGCAACGCCGACGCCCTGGTGCGCCAGCGCCGGTTCATCGCCGGCTTCGCGCCCGACGTGCTCCTCGTCGCCAGCGCCGACCACGTGTACCGCTGCGACTTCCGTGACGTGATCGACGCCCACCTGGCCAGCGACGCCGAGGCGACCGTCGTGACGACGCGCGTCACCGAGGACCCGAGCCGGTACGCCGTGGTGACGACCGAGGCCGGGCGAGTCACCCGGCTCGACTACAAGCCCGAGCGGCCCGCCTCCGACGTCGTGGCGGCCGAGATCTTCGCCTACCGGCCGGCGGTCGTCCTCGAGGTCCTCGAGCAGCTGGCCGCCTCCGGGCCCCTGGGCGACTACGGCGAGCGGCTCCTGCCCGCCCTCATCGACCGGGGCGGGGTACGCGAGCACCGGCACGAGGGCTACTGGCGCGACGTCGGCACGATCGACGCCTATCACCAGGCGCACATGGAGCTGCTGGCCGCCCCGCCCCCGTTCCGTCTCGACGATCCCGACTGGCCCGTTCTCAGCGCCACCATGCCCCGTCGCCCGGCGTGGCTGGCGGCCACGGCTGCCGTCCACTCCAGCCTCCTGGCGGCCGGCTCGGCCGTGGCCGGGCAGGTGGAGGGCTCGGTGCTGGGGCCCGGTGTCACCGTGACCGAGGGCGCCTCCGTGCGCGACTCGGTGCTGCTGGCCGACGTCACCGTGGGACCGGGCGCTCGCGTCGAACGGGCCATCGTGGACGAGGGGGCGCAGCTGGGCGAGGGCGAGATCGTCGGGTCGGCGACGGGCGAGGTCACCGTCTGGTCAGGGCGCGGCCCGGGTTGCGGCTGACGGCCACCGATGGCACCCGTCCGCGGGCGGGCGCTTCGGTGACCCCGGCGGCCAGGACGAGCGCGCCCGCCATCGGCACGAGGGTGAGCAGCCGGAAGGCGAAGTCGTCGGAGTCGTGGGCCGAGGCGAACCAGGTGAAATTCATCCACGCCCACCACACGGCGAAGAACAGGGCGAGGAACCCGACGATGCCGTCGTGCACGCGGCCGGCGGCCAGCTCGTGGTGGAGGGCATCGGCCGACCGGCCGACGGCGACGACGGAGGTGAGGTTCGAAGAGCAGCTCGAGGGGGGGTCGACGGCCGGTGCTCTTCGTGGGGATCGCGCACGACGGCCCGGCCCCGCAGACGGTCGCGACGGGGCGACGGGGATGGGGCCACGGCCGAACGGTAGGCCGCGATGATGGCGGTGCCCGGACCCGGAAGTCAGGAGGAGCCCCATGCCCACGACGCGCGCTCGTGAGGAGGTGCCGGCATGACGGAGATCGCCTCGGGGACCGGCATCGAGGCGACGCGAGCCCAGGTACGCGCCTGGCTCGAGGCGAACTGGCGCCCGGGGACGCCGGTGAAGCAGTGGCTCCCGCTCGTGGTCGACGCCGGCTACGCCGTGCCCACCTGGCCGCCCGCGCTCTACGGGCGGGACGCCTCGGCCGACGAGGCGCTGGTGATCGCCGAGGAGTTCGCCCGCGCCGGCGCCCCGGGCTCGCGCCAGGACGTCCACAACCTGTGGGCCAACACGCTGCTGGCGTACGGGACGGAGACGCTGCGCTCGCGGTTGTTGCGCCCCCTCTTGCTGGGGGAGGTCGCCATGTGCCTGCTGTACTCCGAGCCCGGAGCCGGGTCGGATCTCGCCGCGCTGCAGACGCGTGCCGACCGGGACGGTGACGAGTGGGTCATCACCGGCCAGAAGGTGTGGACCTCCGGCGCCCAGAAGGCCGAGTACGGCATGCTCGTCGCCCGCACGAACTGGGACGTGCCCAAGCACGCCGGCATCACGTTCTTCTGGTTCCCGATGCGCCAGCCGGGCGTCGAGGTGCGGCCGATCAAGCAGATCACGGGCGAATCGCACTTCAACGAGGTGTTCATCGACCACGCCCGTGTCCCCGCCGACCACGTGGTCGGCCCGGTCGACGGCGGCTGGCGGGTGCTGCAGACCGCCCTCGCCTACGAGCGGTCGGTCATGGGCGACGTGGCCCGCGGCCCCCGCACGCCCAAGCGACCGGGCGCCGGGGACGACGCGCCCCCCAGCGAGGTGGACGAGGCCATGGAGACGGCGGGCGGCAACGGCGCCGAGGTGAACCTCTGGACCCTGGCCCGCGACAGGGGCCGCGGCGACGATCCGATCCTCCGCCAGGCCATCGCGAGGGTGCACGCCCTGCGGGCGACCAACCGGTGGAACGCGGCCCGGGCCAAGGCCGACCTCGAGCAGGGCTCGTCGTCACCGATCCTGTCGCTCGGGAAGCTGGCCATGTCCGGGATCCTCCACGAGGGCGCCCGGGTGCAGGGCGCGATCGTTGGCGCCGAGGCGATGCTCGACGGGCCCGAGCACCCTGAAGGCGACGCCGCCAACTTCCTCGCCCTCAACGCCTACTTCACGTCGATCGGCGGAGGAACCGACCAGATCCAGCGCAACATCATCGGCGAGCGCGTCCTGGGATTGCCGCGCGAGCCCGAGGTCGACCGCGACATCCCGTTCTCGTCGGTGCGCAAAGCGTCGGTCGAGCGCGGTTGAAGGAGTCTTTACTGCCGGTGATAGGTTCGCCTCATGGGTGAGGCGCTCATCATCATGGTGCGGGAGGGCTTGGAGGCCACCCTCATCGTGGGCCTGGTCTTCGGTTACCTCCGGCGCGCCGGGCGCCTCGACCTGGCTCGGCCCGTGTGGCTGGGCATCGCCCTGGCCGTCGTCGGCGCGACGGCCTTCGGCATCGTGCTCCATCTCACCGCCCAGTCCCTGGAAGGCGTGGCCCGCCTGCGCCTGTTCGCGGTCATCTCGGCGGTGGCGGTGGTGGTGCTCACGTGGATGGTGTTCTGGATGCGCCGCCACGCCCGTGACATCAAGGGCAACCTCGAGCGCGAGGTGGCCGCAGCCATCGACCGGGGAACGACGCGCGCCCTCGTCGCCGTCGCCTTCTTCGCCGTCCTGCGGGAAGGGATCGAGGCGTCGCTGTTCCTGGTGGCCACCGCCACCGGGGCATCCGGGACGTCGGTGTTCGTGGGCGGGTTGATCGGCCTGGCCATCGCCGTCCTGCTCGGGTACGGGGTATACGCGGGGTCGCACTTCCTGCCCATGCGCGCGTTCTTCACCATCACGGGTGTGATCCTCATCCTTTTCGCCGCCGGGCTGTGCGCCAAGACGGTGTTGTTCCTCCAGGCCAGCGGCGACCTGGGCACGATGAACAGTGCCGTGTTCGATCTGACGCGCTATGAGTGGTTGACGCAGGAATCCCAGGTGGGCCGGTTCCTGGCGGGTCTGTTGGGATGGGACCCCCGGCCCTCGAGCGAGCAGGTCCTGGCGTGGCTGCTGTACTTCGTCCCCGTGCTGACGCTGTTCCTGTTCGGGAAACCCCGAGTGAGCCGCCCGGCACCCGCCGCCTCGGTGCCGTCGCCGACACCGTCGTGAGGGTGAGCATCACCGAGGCAAACACCGGCCACCACTAGCGTGCCCGCCGGCGGATCATCACGACCGCCCTCACTCGGAGGCGTTCATGTCCAGCACCGTGTTGTGGATCATTGCGGCGATCATCGCCATCATCGGCATCATCGTCCTCATCAGCGGTTCGGTGCTGTGGGGCATCATCCTGCTCGTCGTCGCCGCCCTCGTCGGCCCCGGCGGCTACAGCATCTTCCGCACCCGCGCCTAAGGCCCGTCAAACCGCCGGCGCGTCAGGGCGATCGCGCGGGCCATTTCGTTGACGCGCCGTGTCGCCATCACACGCGTATGCAGCGATAACGTGATGGGAACGCCACAAGGCGACAGAGAAGGGAACTGACGTGGCCAAAAAGCTGATCGAGGAGCTCGTCGACGACCTGGACGGAAGCCCGGCGGCTCACACCGTGCGGA
Organism: Acidimicrobiales bacterium; assembly: GCA_044871175.1. GTDB lineage: Bacteria > Actinomycetota > Acidimicrobiia > Acidimicrobiales > Ilumatobacteraceae > JBIOZN01. The sequence continues at coordinate 7,050 of JBIOZN010000423.1, forward strand.
TCGGCTGGGACAACGAGTGGCGCGAGCTCGAGCTCTCGGACAAGAACCTCACCGCCTTGTCAAAGAGCTTCGACCGGTTCTGGGAGGTCGCCCGACCGGTTACCGCGTCGGCCAGTTCGGCCCGGCGCCGCCCGGCCAAAACCAAGCCCCGATCCCGCACCCGCAAGGCGAACGGCTCGGCGTCGTCCTACGACCGCAACCAGTTCCGCACGTGGGCCGTCGAGAACGACGTCCAGCTGAAACGGGGGCGCCCGCCCCGTCAATTGGTCGAGCGCTTCCTGGCCGCGCAAGGCGCGCGCTGAGCCACAATTCCGGCAACCGGACACAGAGAGGACACGACGTGACTGCTCGAGTTGTCCATTTCGAGGTGCCGTTCGACGACGCCGACCGAGCTCTCAGCTTCTATCGGGACGTGTTCGAGTGGCACATCCAGAGCGTTCCCGAGCTCAGCTACAACATGGTCACCACCGGTCCGGTGAGCGACCAGGGAATGCCGAGCGAACCGGGATACATCGGCGGCGGCATGCTCCAGCGCCAAGATCCCGTCAGCACCCCGGTCATCACGCTGAGCGTCGACGACATCGACGCCACCCTCGCGATGATCGAGAAGCACGGCGGTCGGCCCGTCGGCGAGAAGCTGCCGGTGGGCGACATGGGGTTTGCCGCCTACTTCCGCGACAGCGAGGGCAACCTGATGGGTCTCTGGCAGAACGCCGGCTAGCTCCGCGGCACTTGCTCACTCGCCGGCTAGCTCACTCGTCGAAGAGCGCGTCGACGAACTCGTCGGGGTCGAACGGGACGAGGTCGCCGATGGTCTCGCCGACACCGACGAGCTTGACGGGCAGGCCGAGCTCGGTCTCGACGGCGAACACGATGCCGCCCTTGGCCGAGCCGTCGAGCTTGGTTAGCACC
>JBIOZN010000424.1:0-7778 GCA_044871175.1 Acidimicrobiales bacterium
ATCAACGTCGGGGCGCAGCCGTACTGGAACGCCGAGGCCACGATGCTCATGCACACCAAGGGCATCCTCGTCATGACCCCCGACGGCGCCATGGTGCTCACCGGCAAGCAGGCCCTCGAGTACTCGGGGGGCGTGTCGGCCGAGGACAACTTCGGCATCGGCGGCTACGACCGGATCATGGGCCCCAACGGCCAGGCCCAGTACTGGGCGCCCGACCTGGCCGGGGCGGTCGGCGTCCTATTCGCCCACTACGCCCACTCGTACGTGGCGCCGGGTGAGCGCTTCCCGCGGCGCGTGCCCACGGCGGATCCCGGCGAGCGGGACGTGTGCTCGTACCCGCACGGCGAGAGCGGGTTGACGACGGTGGGCGCCATCTTCTCCGAGGACACCAACCCCGGGCGCAAGAAGCCCTTCGACATCCGCACCGTCATGCGGGCGGTGGCCGACCAGGACCACCCCACGCTGGAGCGCTGGGCCGACATGCGCGACGCCGACACCGGCATCGTGATGGACGCCCACCTCGGCGGCCGCCCGGTGAGCCTGATCGGGGTCGAGTCCAAGCCGTTGCCCCGATGGGGGTGGCTCGACGCCGACGGCCCCGATCAGTGGTCGGCGGGCACGCTGTTCCCGCTGTCGTCCAAGAAGGTGGCCCGGGGCATCAACGCCGCCAGCGGCAGCCGGCCCCTGGTCGTGCTGGCCAACCTGTCGGGGTTCGACGGGTCACCCGAGTCGCTCCGCCGGCTGCAGCTTGAGTACGGGGCCGAGATCGGCCGGGCGGTGGTGAACTTCGCCGGACCCATCGTGTTCTGCGTGATCTCCCGCTACCACGGGGGCGCGTTCGTCGTGTTCTCGGCGGCATTGCACGACCACATGCAGGTGCTGGCCGTCGAGGGGTCGTTCGCCTCCGTCATCGGCGGGGCGCCGGCGGCGGCGGTGGTGTTCGCCGGCGACGTGCGGGGCCGGACGCGCAAGGACCCGCGGGTGGTCGAGCTGCAGGCAGAGGTCGAGGCCGCCGGCGACGGCGAGCGGGCCCGCCTGCAGGCCGAGCTGGCCGAGTTCACCGAGACCGTGCGGGTCGAGACGATGGGCAAGGTGGCGGCCGAGTTCGACGCCATCCACTCCGTCGAGCGGGCGCGGGAGGTGGGATCGGTGCACTCGATCATCCCGGCGGCGACCCTGCGGCCCGCCCTCATCGAGGCGGTCGAGCGGGGCATCGACCGGTACGGCGAGCGCGCCGGCGAGCAGAGCTCGGGGGCGAAGCGGTAGTCGCCGCGGGCGGCCCGACCCCGGTCGCGCGACCTTCGGGCCGAGCACCGGGGCGTGTTCGGATCCGGCGGTCGGACCTCCGGCTGAGTTCGAGGCAGGGATGTGCACTCCAGCGTGCATCCCGCTGCTTCAGTCAGGAATCTGGACCTCTACGGTGCAGTTCGCGGCCTGAAGCGACCCCGTCGAGCGGCGCCGGGCGGTCACACCGGCGCCGTCCCGGGTGGGGGGCACCCGGGCTCCGCGCTCGACACCTGCCGCACGCCACACGCCGACGCGGCCGGCTCGATCGGGCTCGACCGGGGTACAGCTGGGGGTCGGCGCCGGAGCAACATGGCCCCGAGGTTCCAACCGAGGGAGGGCCTGTGGCCGACGCCGGCAGCACCGGACACATCCGCTGGGAGGTCGACGGCGAGGGGATCGCCGTCATCACGATCGACCGCCCCGAGAAGCGCAACGCCATGACCTACGCCGTCCTGCGCGACTTCCTCGCCACCGTCGCCCGCGCCGGGGAGGACGAGACCGCCCGGGTGGTCATCCTCACCGGCGCCGGCGGCTCCTTCTGCGCCGGCACGGACCTGTCCGACCTGTCGGCCACGCCCACCGACGAGCGCGGCCGGGGGGCGGGGGAGCGGCCGGCGGCGTGGCCGCTGGTGGCCTGCCCGAAGCCGGTGATCGCCGCCGTCGACGGCCCGGCGGTGGGCATGGGCGCCGAGTTCGCCACCCAGTGCGACGTGCGGATCGTGTCGACCGGGGCCCGGGTGGCGTGGAACTTCGCCCAGCGCGGGCTGGTGCCCGACACCGGGGCGGGCTCCTGGCTGCTCCCCCGGCTGGTTGGGGTGCCGGCGGCGCTGCGGCTGCTGTACTCGGGCGCCTTCCTCGGCCCCGACGAGGCGGTGGCCCTCGGCTTCGCCACCCGGGTCGTCGCCCCTGAAGCGCTGCTGGACGCCGCCCGCGAGGAGGCCCGCAGCTACCTCGTCGGCTCCCCGTTCGCCATCGGGCTCACCAAGCGGCTGGTCTACGAGGGCCTGGAGCGCTCGGTGTCCGAGCACCTGGCGCATCACCGCGAGGCGCTGGAGGCGTGTTTCGCGTCCGAGGACCATCGCGAAGGGGTGGCCGCGTTCCTCGAACGTCGACCGGCGCGCTTCGTCGGGCGGTGACTGCGGTGCGGACGCTGGTGCTGGGGGGAACCGGGGGCGAGGCGCTGATGGGCGGCACGGTGCTGGCCACCGACCGGGCCCGGCGCGATCCGGCCTGGGAACCGCCGTTCGGGCTCGAGTCCGCCTATCGCGATTCCTGATGAGAAAAGAAGAGCTCCCACAGCTCTCGACGCGAATTCCGCCAGATATGGCCGATATCGCGCCGAGAGCGCACGAGACCGGGCGCGACCACGAATTGCCGTCATCCACCCGTCGCTATCTTCGCAGTCGATGCTCCCGATCGTCGGCGCCGAGGTGCGCCGGGCAACCATCGCCGACGCGGCCGAGCTCCTCGTCCTCCAGCGGTGCTGCTGGGTCGACGAGGCACTCGCCAACGACACGCTCGACCTCCCGGCGCTTCGCGAGTCGCTGGATGACGTCGAGGAGTGGATCGAGACATGGGCGACTTGGTGCGTCCGCCGCAACGGTCGACTGATCGGTGCGGTGCGGGCCCGGCAGGAGGACGACGCCTGGGAGATCGGCCGGCTGATGGTGGCCCCGGACTTCGCCGGCCAGGGCCTGGGCCGCTGGCTGTTGGCCCAGGCCGAGGCCGCGGCCCCCGACGCGGTCACACGGTGGGTGCTCTTCACCGGTGCGCGCAGCACTCGCAACCTGGCCATGTACGAGCGCGCCGGCTATCGGGCCGTGCAGGATCCGGCGCCGCCCAATGCGGTTGCCCTCGTCAAGCCACGGTCACGACCATCGTGCTGATGACGTCTCGTGGTCACGGGTGCCGGAGCGGCTGGTGCAGGGCGCGAGCGTGGCCTCCTCGGGAAGCTCGAGGGCCACGGGTTCGCCGGTGCCCGCCTACGGTTCACCGGTGGTGACCGACCTCGTCGAGTTGACCGCCGTCGAGCAACGCCGGATGGTCGGGGCCGGGGAGGTGTCGGCGACCGAACTCCTCGACGCCCACCTCGAGCGGATCGCGGCCGCCAATCCGGCCGTCAACGCCGTCATCGCCCTCGACCCCGAGATCGGCCGGGCCCGGGCGCGTTCCGTCGACGCCGCCGTCGCCCGGGGCGACGACCCTGGTCCGCTGGCCGGGCTGGTCACCGCCCACAAGGACCTGACGGAAACCGTCGACTTCCCGACCTCCTACGGCTCGCCGCTGTTCGCCGGGTACCGGCCGTCGGCCGACAGCCTGCTCGTGGCCCGCATGCGCGCCGCCGGCGCCGTCGCCGTCGGGAAGACGAACACCCCCGAGTTCGGCGCTGGTTCGCACACCTTCAACCCGCTCCACGGCCCGACGTTGAACCCGTGGGACCCCGGCCGCAGCGCCGGCGGCTCCAGCGGCGGTGCGGCGGCGGCCCTGGCCTGTCGGATGATCGCCACCGCCGACGGCAGCGACATGGGCGGTTCGCTGCGCAACCCGGCGGCGTGGAACAACGTGATCGGCCTGCGCACCACCCCCCGGGCGGTGCCCCTGGTGGGGCCGGGCAACCCGTGGTTGATGCTCACCACGGAGGGGCCGATGGGTCGCACGGTCGACGACGTGGTGCTGCTCCTGCGGGTCATCGCCGCGCCCGACGGGCGCGACCCACTGCACCGCCCGCTCGCCCTGCCCGCCGAGCTGCGGCCACCGGAGCGACCGTTGCGGGTGGCGTGGTCGCGCGACCTCGGTGGTCTGCCGGTCGAGCAGTCGCAGCTCGACGTACTCGACGGCACTCGCCGGATCATGGACGAGCTCGGCTGGGAGGTGACCGACGCCGAACCGGATCTCCGCGGCGCCGACTGCTTCCGCGTGCTGCGGGCGTGGGCCATCGCCAACGGCCCCACGGCGGCCTTCTCCGACCGGCTGCATGAGGTGAAGGCCACGATTCGCGACGAGGTGCGCCGGGGCGTGGCCCTCACCGCGGCCGACATCGCCCTGGCCTTCGACGAGATGGGCTCGCTGTGGCGGGGCGCGGTGGAGTTCTTCACCCAGGGCTGGGACCTCCTCGCCGCGCCGGTCACCCAGATCCCGCCGTTCCCGGCCCACCAGGAGTACCCGATGGAAGTGGCCGGCGAGCCGATGTCCAACTACATCGACTGGATGGCCTCGTGCTGGCGCATCACCGTGACGGGCTGCCCCGCCCTGTCGCTCCCCGCGGGCTTCGACGCCGACGGCCTCCCCGTGGGCGTCCAACTCGTCGCCCGCCAGGGCGATGACGTGGCGCTGCTGCGGGCGGCCAAGGCGTTGGAGGTCGCGACTGGTCATGCCGCCCGGCGGCCGCCGGTGCTGCTGGCTCGACGGCGACCGGGCCACGACGATCGACCGGTGGCGTGACGAGGTCGTCGCTCTCCACCACCGGGGCGACGCTAAGTGTTGGCGAGCGCGGCCGGCGGGCCGCCCTCACGGCCGGGCCTTCTCGACGACGGGGAAGCTGAACATCATCCCGCTCTGGGCGTGCTCGGCGATGTGGCAGTGCGCCATCCAGAGCCCGGGGTTGGACACGTCGAGGAGGATGTCGACGGTCTCGCCGGCCCGTACCAGCACCGTGTCCTTCCACACCAGGTTCGGGTCGGGTGCGTCGTCGCGAGCGAGCACGAGGAATCGCCCGGCGCCGTGGATGTGGAAGGGGTGGTGCATCGGGTGGTCCTGCTCCATGTCGTTGACCAGGCGGATCTTGACCCGGTCACCCACCCGGAACGCCCACTCGATCTTCCCGTTCTCCTGGCCCGTGTCGTGGTCGACCAGCGTCCAGATCATGTTGGTTGCGTCCGACGCCCGGTTGATCTCGGGCATCAGGTCCTCCCACTCGAGGCCGTCAGCCGTGTCGTGAGCGTGAGCGTCGGCGTGCGTGTGGTCGCCCGAAGCCGTGGTGGCGGCGTCGGTGCCCACCAGCTTCATGCCGCAGTGCGGGCAGGTGCCGGGCTCGGTGCTGACCACCTCCGGGTGCATGGGGCAGGCCCACGCCGTGGCCGCCGGGGTCTGCTCGCCATACAGGAGCGGCATGCGGGACTGGAAGGCCAGCGTCTTGTCCGGCGGTCGCCGGCGGTCAGCATCCAGCCGCAGCCGCTCGGCGCTGAGCGCCGGATCGGTCCGGAGCCGGTGGAAGTCGGCGAGCAACGACGGCTCGACCGGCTCGTCGACGACGGTGATGGCGCCGAGCACGTAGGTGTGGTCGGGCGTGCGGTGCTCGAACCGGACCGACCCAGCGGCCGGGAACGCCACGTCGATGACGGCGCGCTCCGAGGGCGCGAGCAGGATCTCCTCGACGAACGCTTCGTGCTCGTACCGACCGCTGTCGCCACCCACCAGCTTCATCCGCGACCCCGGGAGGGCCACGTTGAAAAGGCGGGTGTTGGCCGTGTTGGTCAGATAGAAGCGCACCACCTCCCCGACGCGGGCGTCGAGCGCCAGGTCTTGCTCCCCGCCGGTGAGCATCACGGTCCCGAAGCGGCCCATGGCCACGTGCGTGGGGCCGCCCTGATGGAACGCGGCGATGTGGCCGTCTTCGACGAGCACGTCGTCCAGCGTCACCACCACCTCCCGGTTCGCGGGCGGCCAGTAATCGTCGTCGGCGGGAACCACGACGATGTTGCCGTAGAGGCCCATCTCCAGCCCGTAGTCCTCGCGGACGTGGGGGTGGTACCAGTACAGGCCGGGGTCGGGGAAGCGCAGGCGGTACGTGAACTCTCCGCCGATCGGGATGGGCGCCTGGGTCTCGTAGGGCACGCCGTCGTAGCGGTTGTCGAGGCGCAGGCCGTGCCAGTGCACGGTCGCCTCGAGGTCGGCGTCGTTGCGGACGTGCACGGCGATCTCCGACCCCTGCGCCACGCGCAGCGTCGGTCCCGGGATCGAGCCGTTGTAGGCCAGCATCCGCACCCGGTCGGCACCGAGCTGCTTGACGACCGGGGCGATGCGCAGGTCGAAGGTGTCGCCGTCGGCCAGCTCCACCACCTCGGGCGGTAGGCCCTCATCGAGGCCGGCAATGTCGGTGGAGAACGTGGCGGTGTCGGTCGGCGTGCACGCGGCGTGGCTGTGGACGTGGGCGTTCACACGAGCTCCTCGGTCGGGGCGGCGCCGTCGAGCACGGCGCGCAGGTCGTCGGGAATGGGCATGGGGGCGAGCGCGCTGACGTCGGCGCCGCCGGTGTTGCCCACCGGGTAGCGCCCGGTGAGCGAACCGGGACCGGCCACGACCAGGCGCACGAGCTGGCCGAGGACCTCGTGGCGGTCGTCACGGCGCACCGCCGCCCCGAGCATCGCGGCGTGGGTGCGGACGTGGAGCCCCGCACGCGGCTGGCTCAGGATGTGCGCCCGCTCGAGGTGATGCCATTCGCCCTGGACGTCGCCCCGCCGGCGGGCGGACCGGGCCGCGGCGCGCTCGTTGTTCCAGGCGGTGACGAGGGGCTGCTTGTCGGTGGTCATGTCTTCCTCCTTCGTGGATCTTGCTTCACAATGGGCCTAAGGGGATGCGCTCCACATCGGGAACCGTCCCTCAGATGTGGGTGCGACCGGGCGCGAGCCATCCGCGTGGGCCGGCGGAGCCGCTCGCTCGTGGGACCGCCACGACGGCCAGTGGTGCTCGGGTGACGGCGGCGTCGAGCACGACGAGGACGCCCGAATGGGCGGCGCCGCCGGGGACCATGGCCATCAGCCAGCCACCGTCTTCCAGGCGGGCACGCGCAGGGTCGGCCACGAAGGCGAGATCGCCCACGCGGTTCTGCGCGCCGAGGTCCACGCGCTGGTGGTGGCCGACGCGGAGGTCGTGGCGAGCCACGGTCGTACCGGCCGCCGTCCAGGCGTAACGACCGGCGCAGCTCGGTCGTGACTGGTCGACGGCGGCGAAATCAACCGGCATGGCGTCCAAGACCTGCCGGTCGACGGTGCGCCCCGGCACGCGGATCGTCCACCGCTCCAGCCGGGGCGTCAGGCAGAGCATGATGACGTCGTTGCCGGCGTCGTAGGCGTGCACGGCAACCGGCCGGGTCGCGGCGTGTGGGGCCCAGCGGAACCCACCGTCTCCGCGGCGCGAGGTCACACCGACGTGGTCATCGGACACCACCAGCACGGCGTCGCCGGTCACCGCCAGATCGCGAAGCGGGCCGGGCCCGTCTTCGATCGCTCGCGTCGTTCGGGTGCGAAGGCCGCGGGACACCGTGATGTGCCAATGGGCTGCGGACCGATCGCGAGCCAGAAGGTGCAGCTCGCCGGTGAGGGCATCAAGCTTGGGGAGGGCGGTGATCGCCCGGCCGCCACCGGCGAGGTCGACCACGCGCGCCGCATGAAGATCGGAAGTGAGCTCGATCGCCGCCGACGAGGCGAGGGCGAAGACCGATCCGGCGAATGCGACCACGCCGGTCGCCGCTCGGCCGGCATCGGCGCGGGGGA
>JBIOZN010000425.1:0-3767 GCA_044871175.1 Acidimicrobiales bacterium
GGTACTGGTCGTTGAACATCCAGAGCTGCTGGGTCACCCCCGGCGCCACCTCCATCACCTTCTCGGTGGCATGCATGGTGAGCACGTGCTCGGTGCCGGCGGGGGCGGGCGCCAAGGTGGGGTCGTAGGGCTTGAAGTCGGCCGGCGGATCGGCCGTGAAGTCGATGACGGCGTCGTCGGTGGCCGCGCCGGCGGCAGTGGTCGTCGCGCTGGTTTCCGCGGCCGCTCCCCCGGTGACGTTGATGGTAAGCACCATCCCCGCCGCCTTGTGCCCCGGTACCGTGCACCACGCCTGGGTGCTCGCCGTCATCGCGCCGAGGTTGATCTCTTGTTGCGCACCCGGGTCGAGCAGGTCGGTGCCGGTCTCACCGTTGAGCTTCAGGTCGTGCTGCAACTGCCCGTGGTTGGTCACGTTGACAATCAGGTCCGTACCCGCCGGCACGTCCACCGACCCTGGCCGCACGAACAGGTCGCCCAACTCGACGTCGATCGTCTGGGTCGCACCGCCGCCGGCGGCGCCGGTGGCGCCGGTGGCGCTGACGCTGCCCTCGCTCTGGTCGATGGCCCGCAGCGCGAACCCGATGCCGACGATGCTGGCGATCAAGGCCAGGGCGGCGAAGCCGCCGATGATCAGCGTCCAGGTGTCTCGCGCCAGGCGGCTGTTCTCGACCCGTTGCTCGAGTTGCTCGAGCCGGTCCGGTTCGGGGGGCGCGTTGGCCGACGTAGGGCTCATGGGCGGATCGTTGGTCGGCCTTAACACGGGCGACAGGGTCCAGCGCCGCGCCGGGGCGGGACCTTGGTCCTGATGCGGCGCGGGGGCTAGCGGGCGGACGCCGGTGGTGGGACCACGGCCACGTGGCGACCGGCGGCCTCGTCGGCGGACACCACCTCCTTGCCGAACGGTGTGAGGGCGAGGACCGCCATCTTGAACGAGGCGACGCCGAACGGGATGCCGATGATGGTGATGCAGTTGAGGATCCCGGCGATGACGTACCCGATGGCGAGCCAGATCCCGGCCAGGAGCAGCCACAGGATGTTCCCGACCGTGCGCTCCAGCCCGGAGGGTAGGCGGTGCACGCCGCCCTCCCGAGCGTTGGGTCACTTTCGCGTCGCACACGCGCGAAAAGTGGCCCAACGGTGCGGGCAGGGGGGATGCGGGGACCTTCGCCTCTGGGGCCTGACCCCCGGGTGCGCTCATCATGGGCTGTGACCCTCGAAAAGCGTCCCGGCGACCCCGTGGTGGTCGGGGTCGACGGGTCACCCGTGGCGGACGGCGCGCTGGCCTGGGCGGTACAGGCCGCCGCCGGCCGCCACGCTTCTGTACGTGTCATCCACTCGTGGGTGCCCCCGTGGTCGGTCACCAGCACCGAACTCGCCACCCTCGACCCCCACGCGTACGAGGAGGCGGCCCGCGCCGTGCTCGACGCCACCGTCGAGCGGGCCCGCCGAGCCGACCTCCCCGTGCCCCTCGAGGCCCGTCTGGTGCGCGGCCGGCCGGCGGTGGCGCTCATCGAGGCGTCGGCGACGGCCCAACTGCTCGTCGTCGGCTCGCACGGCCACCGGCCCGTGAGCGGGATCGTGCTCGGTTCGGTCGCCCAGCAGGTCGCCGCCCACGCCCACGGCACCGTGGTGCTCGTCCCGCCGGGCTGGTCGCCCGAGGGCGACCGGCACGGGCGGGTCGTGGTCGGCGTCGACGGCTCCGAGCCGTCCTACGCCGCCCTGCACGTCGCCGCCGAGGAGGCCGGCCTGCGCCAAGCCACCCTCGAGGTGGTGCACGTGTGGGACGTACCCGAGCCACTGGCGGTCGTGGGCTGGCAGGTGCTCAAGGCGTGCGCCGACCTGCAGGAGGCGAGCCAGGACCTGCTGGCCAAGATGACGGCCTCGCTGCGGGACGGCGGGGCGGTGGCGGGAGTACCGCGGCCCGCCGCCGTCGAGTGCACGTCGGTGCGCGGCCATGCCGCCGAGGTGCTCGGTGCGACGGCCGCCCGCGCCGACCTGCTGCTCGTCGGCTCACGCGGCCATGGCGGCTTCGCCGGCCTGGTGCTGGGGTCGGTGAGCCAGCGGTGCCTGCACAGCGCCGCCAGTCCGGTCGCGGTGGTCCATCCCCGCGCGCCCCACGGGCGCGCCTCGTTCGAAAGGGAATGACGATGCATGCCCTCGTCGTCTACGAATCCATGTACGGCAACACCCACACCATCGCCGGTGCGATCGGTGCGGGGCTGGAGGCGGCGTTCGAGGTCGATGTCGTGCCCGTCGGCGAGGCCACGCCGGAGCGGGTGGCCGGAGCGGACCTGCTCGTGGTCGGTGGCCCCACCCACGTGCACACGCTGTCCAGTGAGCGGTCCCGCCAGGCGGCTCGTGACGCCACCGACGCCCCCACCCTCGATCCTGACGCCGAAGGCGTCGGGCTGCGGGACTGGTTCGACGACGTCTCCTCGTCGGGCGCCCGGGCGGCGGCGTTCGACACCCGTATCGACGGTCCGGCGGTGCTCACCGGCCGGGCGTCGAAGGGCATCGCCCGGCGCCTGCGCCACCGCGGGTTCACGGTGGTGGCCGAACCGGAGAGCTTCCTCGTGACCAAGCAGAACCGGCTGGTGGACGGCGAGGCCGACCGGGCGCGGACCTGGGGGGCCACCCTGGCAGCCCAGGTGGCGCCCGTCGTCGGCGCCACGCCGCCCTGGTAGGCCGCAGCGGCCGCGGGCCGGTTGCCGGTGGCCTGGTCGGCCACCGCCGGCAACTCGTGATCGCCCGCCCCCAATAGTTGACAAAGTCGATCGGATTTGCCAGGGTTCGGGCGTGCTCCGGAGGCGGACGTGTTGTTGTCGGGCGTGACTCCCACGCGTCCCGTCCGTTCGTCCTCTTGGAGCTCCCGTGCCTGCTGACGTCGTTCCTGCGTCTCCGCCTCTTCCCGTTGCCGCCGTCGCCGAGGGTCTGGCGGCCGTGTCCGCTCCCTGGTCGCTCGAGGCGGGCCAGGCACCCGACGAGCGCCACCACCGGCTGCTGGTCACCACCTCCGCCTACGACGCCTGGCTGATCTACTGGCCGCCGGGCAGTGGACTCGAGGCCCATGACCACGGAGGCTCCGCCGGAGCCGTCGCCCTCATCGCCGGCGAGCTCGACGAAGACAGCCTCCTCGGCGACCTGCCCGTGCGCCGGCGCATCGAGCGCGGGCGCCCGATCGCCTTCGGTGCCGAGCACATCCACGCCGTCGTGAACCGGGGCGATCAGGCGGCCACGTCGGTGCACGTGTACGCCCCGCCGCTCCAGACGATGGCCTACTACCGGCGCGACGACGGAGGCGCGCTCGTCGTCGACCGCGTCGATCCCGTCGCGGTCGCCCCGTGACCTCGGCCATCGACCGCCATCTGGAACGGGTGCGCGCCGGCATCAGCGTCCTCACCGTGGCCGAGGCGGCCGCCGCCCGCCAGGCCGGAGCCCTTCTGGTCGACACCCGCCCCGCCGAGCAGCGGCGCCAGCACGGCGAGATCCCCGGTGCCGTGGTGATCGAGCGCAACGTGCTCGAGTGGCGTCTCGACCCCACGAGCGACCATCGCCACCCGGCGGTGGCCCAGCACCAGGGTGCCGTCATCGTGTTCTGCCAGGAGGGGTACGCGTCCAGCCTGGCGGTGGCGACGCTGGTGGAGCTCGGCCTGGCCGACGTCCACGACCTGGGCGGCGGGGCTGCTGCCTGGGCGGCCGCCGGCCTCCCGGTGCAGCGAGGGCCGGCGGCCTGAGCGGCGACGCCGGCGGCGTCGCCCTGGGGCGGG
>JBIOZN010000426.1:0-13480 GCA_044871175.1 Acidimicrobiales bacterium
CGAGGCACGCGACTCCGAGGTCGTCCAGCGCGACCGGGTGGTCATCCGGTTCGCCGGCGACTCCGGTGACGGCATGCAGCTGACCGGCGACCGCTTCACCTCGGTGAGCGCCCTGTTCGGCAACGACCTGTCGACGCTGCCCGAGTACCCCGCCGAGATCCGTGCCCCGGCGGGCACCATCCACGGCGTCTCCAGCTTCCAGGTCCACATCTCCGACCACGACGTCACCACCCCCGGCGACGCTCCCGACGTGCTCGTGGCCATGAACCCGGCGGCCCTGAAGGCCGACCTGCGCCGGCTGGTGCCCGGCGGCACGATCATCGTCAACGTCGACACCTTCGACGAGCGCAACCTGGCCAAGGCGGGCTACGGCACCAACCCGCTCACCGACGACAGCCTCAGCCAGTACCGGGTGGTCGAGGTGCCCATGACCTCGCTCACCAAAGAGGCGACCGTGCCGCTGGGCGTGAAGCCCCGCGACGCCGATCGCTCGAAGAACTTCTTCGCCCTCGGGCTGATCTCGTGGCTCTACACCCGCCCGGTCGACGACACCTTGCACTGGATCGAGACCCGATTCGCCAAGACCCCCCAGGTCGCCCAAGCCAACCGGGCCGCTTTCCTGGCCGGCCACGCCTTCGGTGAGACGACCGAGCTGTTCGAGCGACCCTTCATCGTCGGGCCGGCGCCGCTGCCGGCGGGGGAGTACACCAACATCACCGGCAACGTCGCCCTGGCCTGGGGGCTGGTGGCCGCGGGGCAGCTGGCCCAGCTGCCCGTCATGCTGGGCAGCTACCCGATCACGCCCGCGTCCGACATCCTGCACGAGCTGGCCAAGAACAAGAACTTCGGCGTGCGCACGTTCCAGGCCGAAGACGAGATCGCCGCCGTCGGCGCCGCCCTGGGTGCCGCTTTCGCCGGCCATCTGGGCGTCACCACCACCTCGGGCCCGGGCGTGGCCCTGAAGAGCGAGACCATCAGCCTGGGCATCAGCCTCGAGCTGCCCCTCGTCATCGTCGACATCCAGCGTGGCGGCCCTTCGACCGGCCTTCCCACCAAGACCGAGGCCGCCGACCTGCACATGGCCTTCTACGGCCGCCACGGCGAGGCCCCGCTGCCCGTCGTGGCCGCGTTCAGCCCGGCCCACTGCTTCGACATGGCCATCGAGGCGGCCCGCATCGCCCTCGCCTACCGCACGCCGGTGATCCTGCTCTCCGACGGCTTCCTGGCCAACGGCAGCGAGCCGTGGCGGCTGCCCGATGTCGCCACCCTGCCCGACATCTCGGTGCCCTTCGCCACCGAGCCCAACCACCCCTTGGCCGACGGCGGCGCCGTGTTCTGGCCCTACCTGCGCGACCCCGACACCCTGGCCCGGCCGTGGGCCATCCCGGGCACGCCCGGCCTGGCCCACCGCATCGGCGGCCTGGAGAAGGAGGACGGGTCGGGCAACGTCAGCTACACGCCCGAGAACCACGAGCACATGGTCAAGACCCGGGCCGCCAAGGTCGCCAGAATCGCGCGCGACTATCCGCCGACACAGGTGGTGGGCGACCCCGACGCCGACGTCTGTGTGCTCGGCTGGGGCTCCACCTGGGGCGCCATCGACTCCGCCGTGCAGCGCGTGCGGCGCCAGGGCCAGAAGGTGGCCTGGGTGCACCTCGTCCACCTGTTCCCGTTGCCCGCCGACCTCGGCGACGTGCTCGGCCGGTACCGGCGCATCGTCGTGCCCGAGATGAACCTCGGGCAACTGGTCAAGGTCGTGCGGGCCGAGTACCTGGTCGACGCCCGACCGGTCAACAAGGTCCGGGGCGAGCCGTTCACCGCCGCCGAGCTCGAAGCCGCCATTCTCTCCGCCGTCCAGGAGGTCTCCGCGTGACCGCCGTTCCTGCCACCACCAAGAAGGACTGGACCAGCGACCAGGAAGTCCGCTGGTGCCCCGGATGCGGTGACTACGGCATCCTCACCGCCGTCCAGATGCTGATGCCCGACCTCGGGGTGGCCCCCGACAACGTCGTGTTCGTGTCGGGGATCGGCTGCTCGAGCCGGTTCCCGTACTACATGAACACCTACGGGATCCACTCGATCCACGGCCGGGCGCCGGCCATCGCCACTGGCATCGCCCTCGCCCGCCCCGACCTCGACGTCTGGGTGATCACCGGGGACGGCGACGGCCTCTCGATCGGGGGCAACCACCTCATCCACGCCCTGCGCCGCAACGTCAACCTCACGATCCTGCTGTTCAACAACCGCATCTACGGGCTCACCAAGGGCCAGTACTCGCCCACCTCCGAGCTGGGCAAGATCACCAAGTCGACCCCGTACGGCTCGCTCGACACGCCGTTCAACCCCTTGTCGGTGGCCCTCGGCGCCGAGGCCGGGTTCGTGGCCCGCACCCACGACCTCGACCGCAAGCACATGATGGAGACGTTCCGGGCCGCCCACGACCACCGGGGGGCGGCCTTCGTGGAGATCCTGCAGAACTGCAACGTCTTCAACGACGGGGCCTTCGAGGGGATCACGGGCAAGCAGGCGCGCGACGACCATCTCATCCCGCTGACCGAGGGCCAGCCCATCCGCTTCGGGGTGGAGGGCGAGCTCGGCGTGGTGGCCGAGACCGACGGCCACGTGCGGGTGGTGCCGGTGGCCGACGTGGGCGAGGACGCCCTGCTCGTGCACGATCCGCACCGGCCCGACGCCGGCCTGGCCTTCGCCCTGTCCCGGCTGGGCTACGACGGGGGGCCGATGGCCATGGGCGTGTTCCGGGCCGTCGAGCGCCCCGAGTTCTCGACCGAAACCAGCAACCAGCTGGCCCACGCGGTCGCCACCCGGGGGCCGGGCGACCTCGCCGGCCTGCTGCGCAGCCGGGGCACCTGGACCACCAACTAGGCGCCGGGCGCCGGGCGGCGGGCGGCGGGGCTGTGGGCCGACGCGCCCGCTTGGGTGACGGTTGTCGTGGACAGGTCACGACAAGCGTCACACAAGCGGCTACAGGGGGCGGAGCACCACGCCGGTGGCCGGCTTGGGGGCGAAGAACGTCGACTTCGGCGGCATCAGCTGGCGGGCGTGGGCCATCGCTTCGATCACGCCCACCGTGACGGGCCGCAGCAGGACGGCGGCGTCGGCCTGCCCGGCCCGCAGCTGGGCCAGCACCGGGGCCACCCCGTGCTGGTAGGTCAGCTCGGGCGCCGGGGCGAGGGGCGCCAGGGCGTGGCCGAGTCGGGCGGAGTCGAGCTCGTCCACGCCGTCGAAGACGTCGGGGTGGGGCACGAGCAGGGTGCCCTCACCGTCGGGTGTCACCAGGCACAGGGCCCCGTCGGCCGCCATGCGGCCCGTCGTCGCCGCGTCCACCGGCCCGATCGGGTGGAGCGTGAACGACTCGGCCAGCACGGCCCGGAGGCGATCGAGTGATGCGACGCCGTGCAGCAGGCGGTGGATGGCCTGCACGTCGAGCTGCTCGGGGGCCAGCTCGACCACGAGGGCGAGGGTGAGGTCGTAGGCACCGGGCGCGCCGCCGGCCGCCGCCCGGCGCTCGTCGCGGTAGGTGCGGCAGGTGTCGTAGCGGTGATGCCCGTCGGCCACTACCACCGGCGCCCCGGCCACCTTCATGCTGATGGCCGCACACCGAGCCGGTTCGTCGACGCGCCAGGCCTCGTGGGTGACGCCGGTGGCATCGGTCCAGGCGACGGCGGGCGGCCCCTCGGGAGCGAGCGCGGCCGACAGGGTGCCGGCCAGCGACAGGCCCCAGATGGCCGAGGTGTTGGTGGCCGTCGCCTGCAGCAGCCGCAGCCGGTCGGTGGTGGCCTTGGGCGTGGTGCGCTCGTGGGGCAGCACGCCGCCGCCCTCCCCGGCAGCGCCCTCACCGGCGCCGACCAGCTCGAGGGCGCCGATGACCCCGAGCGTCCGGCGGGCGCGCCCGCCCTCGTCGGTGAACGACATGCGGTAGAGGGTGAACGAGGGCGAGGCGTCCTCCACCAGCACGCCCTCGGCCCGCCAGCGGGCCAGCTCGGCGGCGGCGGCCCCGTACGGGTCGCCCGCGCCGGAGGGAACGGGCACGTCGACGTGGACGATGTTGTACGGGCTGCGCCCCGCCAGCGCCTGGCGCTCGTCGGCGTCGATGATGTCGTAGGGGGGAGCCGTCACCGCCGCCAGGTCGATCTCGGCCCGGGTGAGGTCGTAGCGCAGGCCGGCGAAGGGCTCGAAGCGGGGCACAGGGCGAGCTTGGCATTATCCGTCGGTGGATCGAGCCGTCATCTGCGATCTCGACGGGGTGGTGTGGCTGAGCGAAGAGGTCATCCCCGGTGCCCCCGACGCCGTCGCCCGGCTGCGTGCCACCGGCTACCGGGTGATGTTCGTCACCAACAACTCGGCCGTGCGCGTCAGCGACGTCGAGGCCAAGCTGGCCCGCTTCGGGATCCCGGCCGCCGACGACGTCCTCACCTCGGCGCTGGCCGCCGCCACCCTGGTGCGCCCCGGAGAGCGGGTGCTGGTGGCCGGCGGCCCGGGCGCGGTGGAGGCGATGCGGGCCGCCGGGGCCGAGGTGGTGGACGGGGACGGCGAGCGGCCCGATGTGGTGGTGGTGGGTTTCCACCGCAGCTTCGACTACGACGGCCTGGCCCGGGCGTCGGCGGCGGTGCGGGCCGGGGCGCGCCTGGTCGGCACCAACGAGGACGCCACCTACCCGACGCCCGAGGGCGAGATCCCCGGCGCGGGGGCGATCCTGGCCTCGATCGCCTACGCCGCCGGCGTCCAACCGATGGTGGCGGGGAAGCCGCACGGCCCCATGGCCGACCTGGTGCGGCGCCGCCTGGGCGAGGAGGCCGAGCTGGTGATGGTGGGGGACCGCCCCGACACCGACGGGCGGTTCGCCCGGGTGCTGCGCGCCCGGTTCGCCCTGGTGTACTCCGGCGTCACCGATCCCGGGGACGAGCCCGACCCGGCCCCCGACCTGGTCGCCCCCGACCTCGCCGGCATCGTCGCCCAGCTCGCCTGAGCCGCTGGGCGCGGCGGCGGCCTACCAGCGGTAGGGGGTGGGCGCCGGCCAGCTCGGCGTGAGGGCGCGGCGGCGGGGCTTGCCCACGAGCAGCCCGACCAGCACCCCGAATGCGAACCCGGCCACGTGGGCGACCCAGGCCACGCCCTCGTTGGGGCTGGTGAAGAACTGCAGCACGAACCACGTGACGAGCAGGACGGCGGCGGGGATGCGGAACCAGAACACCAGGAACACGAAGAACAGCGTCTGCACCCGGGCGTGCGGCCACCACACGAGATAGGCGCCCATCACCGCGGCCACGGCGCCCGACGCGCCCAGCACCGGCGTCGGGCTGTGGGGTTGGGAGACCACGTAGGCGAGACTGGCGATCACCCCACCGGCCAGGTAGAACCCGGCGAAGCCGACCGGGCCCAACCGGTCCTCGACGTTGTTGCCGAACACCCAGAGGAACAGCATGTTGCCGGCCAGGTGCAGCACCGAGCCGTGCAGGAACAGCGACGTCACCAGGGCCAGCCAGGGCTGCTTGCCGGGCACGCAGGCGTCGTCGGTGCGGAGGCGGCCGCTGGCGGGGATGTCGCAGATGGCGTAGGCGGCGCTGTCACTGCCGTACTCCTGGGCGACCTCCCCGGCGGTCTCCGGCCGGCGCTCGACCACCTCGACGGGAATGGCGGCGTGGCGGGCCGTGAAGGCCAGGTCGTCACGGTCGCTCTGGAACGGGCTGGGCTGCCACAGGAAGTAGGCGGCCACGCAGGCGAGGATGATCGCCACCGTGACGACCGCCGGGCGCGACGTCGGGTTGTCGTCGCGCAGGGGGATCACCCGCTCAACCTACCGACCGTCCCCCGGAGGCCACGGTGCCGCCGATTACGCTCGCGGCATGGCCCAGACCGACCTGCTCAGGCGCCTCCTCGATGCCGGTGCCGCCTTCACCGACATGACGAGGACGCGCGCCGAAGCGATCGTCCAAGAGATGGTGCGCGCCGGCGAAGTGCAGGTCGATCAGACCCAGGCCAGCGTGCAGGAGCTGGTCGAGCGCAGCCGCCAGAACACCCAACGCCTCGTCGATCAGGTTCGCGACCAGATCGCCAACCAGCTGACCAACCTGGGCCTGGCTACCAGCGCCGACCTGCGCCGCCTGGCCGATCGCCTCGATGCCCTCGAGTCCCGCCGGTCCTCCAGCCGGGCCGGGGCGACGAAGAGCTCCGCCCGGGAGACGGGGGGCCGGCGGCCGGCGGCGGCCAAGAAGCAGGCGGCCAAGAAGCAGGCGGCCAAGTCGGGCGGGTCCAAGCAGACCGCCACCAAGCAGGGCGCGGCCAAGAAAGGCGGGGCCAAGCGGCAAGCGGCCGCGACGGCACCGGCCCGGAAGCAGACGGCCAAGAAGCAGGGCGCCACCAAGGCCGCGGGTACGAGGAAGAAGGCGGCCGCCGGGCGCGCCCGCGCCTGAAGCCGCCCCTCGAGCCATGCGCCGGCGGCTGGATGCCGAGCTCGTGCGGCGCGGCCTGGCCGCCAGCCGGGCCGAGGCCCAGGCGGCGGTGGCCTCCGGGCGGGTCACGGTGGCCGGTGCGCCCGCCCTCAAGGCGGCCCGTCTGGTCGACCCCGCCGAGCCCGTCGCCGTCGGCGGCGATCGGCCCCGGTTCGTCGGCCGGGGGGGCGACAAGCTGGCCGCCGCCCTCGACCACTTCGGCCTGGATCCCGGCGGGCGGCGCGTGCTCGACGCCGGCGCGTCCACCGGCGGGTTCAGCGACTGCCTTCTGCAGCGGGGCGCCGCCCAGGTGGTGGCCGTCGACGTCGGGCGGGGCCAGCTCCACGAGCGCCTGCGGGCCGACCCCCGCGTCGAGCTGCACGAGCGCACCAACGTCCGGTTCCTCACCCCGTCGGCCATCGGCGGCCCGGTGGACGCGGCGGTGGCCGACCTGTCGTTCATCTCCCTGCACACCGTGCTCGGCCCGCTCCTCGGGGCCGTCCGGCCCGGAGGCTGGGCGGTGCTGCTGGTGAAACCCCAGTTCGAGGCGGGCCGGGCCGAGGTGAGCCGGGGGCGGGGCGTGGTGCGCGACCCCGCCGTGCACGCGCGCGTGCGCCGGGAGGTCGCTGACGACCTGCAGGCCCGGGGAGCGACGATCATGGGATGGATGGACTCGCCTCTGCGCGGCGCCGACGGCAACCTCGAGCTGTTCGTGGCGGTGATCACGCCGACGACGGTCCCGGCGTGAGCCCGGTGCCGCCCGGCGCGGGCGCCACCGTGGGCCTCGTCGTCCACAACGAGCGCCGCCTGGCCGTCGAGCTGGCCCGCGAGGCGTCTGCCTGGCTCGAAGACCAGGGGCACAAGGTGGTGATGCCCGACGCCGACGCCCGGCTGGCGGGGCTGGCGGGCTACGCCGCCGGTCCCAACCTGGCCGGCCGTGGCATCGACCTGGCCGTGAGCCTGGGCGGCGACGGCACCATGCTGCGCACCATCGACCAGGTCGCGGCCGAGGGCGTGCCCGTCCTGGGCGTGAACGTGGGCCTGCTCGGGTACCTCACCGAGGTCGAGCCGCCCCATCTCACCCGCGCCCTCGCCCGGTTCTTCGCCGGCGACTACTACCTCGAGGACCGCATGCTCCTCGGCGTCCGGGTCGAGTCGGGGGTGGGCGGCAGCGCCCGCGCCCTCAACGAGGCCGTGATCGAGAAGCGTGAGGCCGGGCACACGGTGCGCCTGGGGGTGTCGATCGCCGGCAGCCCCTTCCACACCTATTCGGCCGACGGCCTCATCGTGGCCACCCCCACCGGGTCCACGGCGTACTCGCTGTCGGCTCGGGGCCCGATCGTGTCGCCCACCCACCGCTGCCTGCTGCTCACCCCCGTGTCGCCCCACACCCTGTTCGACCGGCCCCTCGTGCTCGACCCGCACGAGGAGGTCGGCATCGAGGTGCTCGGCCACCGGGAGGCCCAGCTCTCCATCGACGGGCGCCCCACCGTCACCCTCATGCCCGGTGACCGCGTGCGCTGCTGCGCCGCCGAGGAGACGGCCCGGCTGGTGCGCTTCGGGCGCAGCGACTTCCACCGCATCCTCAAGGTCAAGTTCGGGCTGGGGGACCGATGACGGCTTCCCCCGTCCCCGATCCCCGGCCGGCGGAGGACGCCGCCGCCGTGGAGGACCCGTTGGCCCCGGTGGTGCCGTTCGCGCGCCGCACCGCGCCCACCGAGGTCGACGCCATCGGGCGGGCGCGCGTCGACCGGCGCACCAAGCGCCTCCTCGAACGGGTGCAGGCCGGGGAGGTGGCGGTGATCGACCACCGTGACCTCGATCGGGTAGCCGCCGCCGAGCTGGTGGCGGCCGGCGTGGCCGCGGTGGTGAACGCCGCGCCCTCGATGACCGGCCGGTATCCGAACCCCGGGCCGCTGGTGGTGGTGGCCGCCGGGATCCCGCTGGTGGACGGTGTGGGCGAGGAGGCGCTCGAGCGCATCGTCGAGGGCGACGCCGTGGCCGTCGCCGGCGAGGAGGTGTGGGTCGGCGACCGCCTGGTGGCCCGCGGCGCCTGGCAGACCCTGGGGGGGCTCGAGGACCAGCTGGAACGGGCGCGCCGCCAGATCGGCGACGAGCTCGAGCGCTTCGCCACCAACACCCTCACCCACCTGCGCCACGAACGCCACCTGGCCACCGACGACCTGGCCGTGCCCGACATCGGCGTGGCCTTCGCCGGACGCCACGCCCTCGTCGTCGTGCGGGGCCACGACTACCGCGAGGACCTCCTCGCGCTCAAGCGCACCCGCTACGTCGAAGAGCGGCGCCCCGTGCTGGTGGGCGTCGACGGCGGCGCCGACGCCCTCCGCGAGCTGGGCTACCGGCCCGACGTCATCGTGGGCGACTTCGACTCGGTGGCCGAGGCCACGCTGCGGTGCGGCGCCAAGCTCGTGGTCCACGCCTACCCGGGCGGAGCGGCTCCCGGCGCCGCCCGGCTGGAAGCCCTCGGCTTGGCCTACACGGTGTTCGAGGCGCCGGGCACGAGCGAGGACATCGCCCTGCTCCTCGCCCACGAGGGGGGCGCCGAGCTCATCGTGGCCGTGGGCTCGCACACCTCGATGGAGGAGTTCCTCGACAAGGGCCGCGCCGGCATGGCCTCGACGTTCCTCGTCCGCCTCCGGGTCGGGCGCACCCTGGTGGACGCCAAGGGGGTGAGCCGCCTCTACCGGCCCTCGGTGCCCACCTGGCCGCTGGTCGCCCTCGTGCTCGCCGCCCTCACCACGCTGCTCGTCGTCACGTTCATCAGCCCGGCCCTGCGCCTGTGGCTGCGCAGCTTGTGGATGCTGCTATAGGCCGGCCCCGGCCCCGCCCGCCATGGTGAGCATCCGGTACCACATCGTCACCCTGGTGGCCGTGTTCCTGGCGCTGGGCATCGGCGTGGCCGTGGGCTCGACGGTGATCGACAAGGCGCTCGTCGGCGACCTGGAGAACCGGGTCGATTCCCTCGAGAACCGCCTGAGCGACGCGCGCACCGAGAGCGACACCATGCGCCGCCAACTCGACGACCTCACGCACCGGGACGACGAGCTCGACGCCGAGGGGCCCGAGGCCCTGCTGGCCGGCACCCTCGACGGCGTGTCGGTCCTCGTGGTGGCCGCTCAGGGCATCGACGAGGGGCCGATCGACAAGCTGCACGCCGCGGTGGAGGCGGCGGGGGGCTCCTACCAGGGCACCGTGTGGGTCACCGCTCGCCTGGCGCTGAGCGACGACGACGCCGTGGCCGCGCTGGCCGACCTCGTCGGCAGCGCCTCGACCGAGCCGGCGGCGCTGCGCCAGCGACTCGAAGAGCAGCTGGCCGCCCGGGTCTGGGCCGCCAGCGGCAACGGGCCGGCGGTCGACGGGCTGGGCGACGGGACGGCCGCGGGCGCGTCCCTCGGGCTCGACGCGCTCTTGGAGGACCTGGCCGACGCCCGCTTCATCCGCCTGGCCGACCGGCCCGGCAGCAACGAGCGCGACCTGGCGGGTGTGCGCCTGGTGGTGGTGTCGGGCGCGGGGGCCGAACTGGCCGACGACGCCTTCCTGCAGCCCTTCGTGGCGGCCGTCGCCGCCGGCGGCCCCGCCCCGCTGGTGGCGGCCGAGGCGGCCCCGGCGCCGGGGGGAGCGGGGCCCCAGGGCGGGACGACCACGACGCTCGCGCCGCCCGAAGCGGGGTTCGTGCGGCACGTGCGCGACGACGCCGCCCTCCGGGAGCGGGTGAGCACGGTGGACGACCTGGAGGTGTTCGAGGGGCGAGCGGCCACCGTCTTGGCCCTGAAGGGGCTGGCGCGCGGGGCGGTGGGTCATTACGGCACCGGCGACGGTGCCGATGCCTTGCTGCCGACGCCGTGAGCGCGCGCGAGACGCCCACCGCCCCGCCCGCCCCGGTGCAGCCGGCGGGGCGGGCGGCGGCCACCATCACGGTGCTGACCGCGCTCAGCCGGGCCACCGGGTTCGCTCGGGTGCTGGTGGTGACCGCGGTCATCGGGGACACGTTCCTGGGCGACGTGTACCAGTCGGCCAACACGCTGCCCAACGTCTTGTTCGAGCTGCTCGCCGCCGGCGCCCTGGCGGCCGTGCTGGTGCCGTCCCTGGTGGCCTGCGAACGGGCGGGCGAGACCGCCGCCGTCGAGCCGGCGACGGGGCCGAGCCCCGCCGAGCGGCTGGCCGGCCAGGTGCTCGGGGTCGTGCTCGCCGCCACGGCCGTGGCCGCCGTGCTGGCCGTGCTGGCCGCGCCGCTCGCCGCCCGGGCCCTGACGGCGGGCATCGACGACCCCGCCGTACGGGCGGACGCCCGCCGGCTGGCCGCCTTCTTCCTCATCGCCTTCGCCCCCCAGCTCCTCGCCTACGGCACCGGGCTGGTGGCCACCGGTGCCCTCCACGCCCGCTTCCATTTCGCCGCCCCGGCCATCGCCCCGGCGGTGAACAACGTGGTGGTCATCGCCGCCTACCTCACGTACCACCACCTGCGCGCCGGGCGGCCCCCGTCGCTCGCCCTCAGCTCGGCCGAACGGTTTGTGCTGGCCGGCGGCACCACCCTGGCGGTGGTGGCCTTCTGCGCCGTGCCGGTGGTGGCGCTGGCCCGCAGCGGCTTCCACCTGCGCCCCCGCCGGCCCGTCCGCCACGACCCGGTGCTGGCCACCATGGGCCGGCGAGGTGCATGGGCGGCGGTGTACGTGGGGGCGACCCAGCTCCTCACGGTCGCCGTGCTCCTGTTGGCCAACGGCCCCGGCGGCCAGGTGGTGGCCCACCAGTTCGCCTTCACCGTGTTCCTCCTGCCCGTGGCCCTCATCGGGTTGCCCGTCGCCACCGCCCTCTACCCCCGCCTGGTGCTGGCCGGGACGCGCTTCACCGCCGGCTGGGTGCAGGGCCTGGTGGCCACCCTCGTGCTGCTCGGGCCGGCGGCGGCGGCGTTGGTCGCCCTGGCCCGACCGGGCGTGGAGCTCGCCCTCGGCGGGGCGGTGGAGCGCCCCGCCGCCCTCGCCCATGCCGTCAGCGCCTTCGGGCTCGGGCTGCTCGGCTACGGCGCCTACCTGTTGCTGACGCGCGCCTGGTACGCGCTCGGCGACGCCCGCACGCCGGCCGTGGTGAACCTGGCCGTCGTCGCCCTCGGCGTGTTCGTCATGGTGGTGGCCGCCGCGGTGGTGCCCGCCGGCGACCGCGCGGCCGGGCTGGCGGCGGCCCAGTCCCTCGCCGCCACCGTGGGCGCCGTGGTGCTCGCCCGCCGCCTGCTCGCCCGGGAGCTCGACGGAGGGTGCCGCCGCCGCTTGCGGGGCGCCGCCGCCACTGTGGCGGCGGCGACGGTGCTGGCCGCCGGCGTGATGGGCGCGGTGGCGGCGCTGGTGCCCGGGGACGGCCGCGTGGGCGCCGCCGTCGAGCTGGCCGCCGCCCTGCCCCTGGGCACCGCCGCCTACCTGGCCGCCGTGCGCGTCCTGGGCGGGCCCCTCCGCCCGCTGGTCGCCCTCGAGCCGGCGGACGCGCCCCACGCGGTGGCGCCGTGACCCGGCCCGAGCCGGTGGCTGCGCCCGACCCGGTGGCGCCGTGACGCCGCCCGGGCGGGTGCTCCAACTGCTCGGCCCCTCCGCGGGCGGCATGCGCGCTCACGTCGGCGCCCTGGCCGCCGCCCTGCGCGCGCGGGGCTGGGAGGTCGCGGTGGCCGGTCCCGACGAGAGCGTCGCCGATATCGCGGTGGCCGTGCCGGGGCCGGGGCACGCCTGGCGGCTGGTGGCCGCCCGCCGCCAGCTGGCCGCCGCCATCGCCGGCGCCCGAGCCGACCTCGTCCACGCCCACGGCACCAGGGCGGGATGGCTGGCGGCCCTGGCCCGTCCGGCGGCGCGCGTGCCGGTGGTGGTGACGGCCCACAACGTCGTGCTGCCCGAGACGGCGGGACTGGCCGCCCCGCTGCTGCGCCGGGTGGAGGCGGGGCTCGCGTCCCGGGTCGACGGCCTCATCGCCACCTCGCCGGCGGTGGCGGCGCGCTTCGGTGCGGACGCGCGGGTGGTGCCGCCGCTCGGGCCGGTGCCGGTGGCGCGGCGCCCCCCGGCCGTCGTGCGTGCGGCCCTCGGGGTCGACGGCCGGCCGCTCGTGGTGGCCGCCGCCCGCCTGCACCCGCAGAAGGGCCTGGCCACGCTGGTCGAGGCCGGCCCGGCGCTGGTGGCGCGTGTGCCCGATGTCGCCGTCGCCCTGGTGGGCGAGGGTCCGCAGCGAGCGGCGCTGCGGCGGCGCATCGATGGCCTCGGCCTGGGTGGCACGGTGCGGCTGGCCGGGCCCAGTACGAACGCGGCCGATGAGCTGGGCGCGGCCGACGTCGTCGCTATCCCGTCGGTTTGGGACTCGGGCCCGCTGGTGGCCGCCGAGGCCCTCGCCCTGGCCCGGCCGGTGGTGTCCACGCCCGTCGGGTTCGTCCCCGACCTGGTGGTGGACGGCGTGTCCGGCCGCCTCGTGCCGGTGGGCGACGCCGGCGCCCTGGCCGCCGCCCTGGCCGACACGCTGCTCGACCGGCATCGGGCGATGGGCTGGGGCGCGGAAGGCCGCCGGCGGGCCGCCCGGTTGCTCGATCCCGACCGCCTGGTGGAGGCCATCGAGGATGTCTACGACGAGGCCCTGACCTCCGCCCGAGCCCGAGGCCGATGATGTCTCGGCGCACCACGAACATCCGGCGCACCAGGCGAGCCCAACCTGCTCCTGGCGCGCCCGGTGTTCCTGACGCGCCGAGACGCTGGCGGCTCGGGGCGGTCGCGGGTGCGGTCCTGGCCGTCGTGGCGGGCCTCGTCGTCGGAGTGGCGCCAGCGGCGGGCGCCGAGCGGGCCCATGCCCGCCGGGTGGTGATCGTGAGCTACCCGCGCCTCGACTGGGCGACGGTGGTGGAGGCCCAGCCGCCCGAGCTGCTCGCCTTCGTGCGGGACGCCGCCGTGGCCTCGCTGGCGGTGCGCACCGCCGGTGCCACCACCGGGCTGGGCGACGGGTACGCCACCATCAGCGCCGGGAACCCGGCCGCCGCCGACCCGGCGGTGGCC